>JAACFL010000119.1 GCA_009937385.1 Gammaproteobacteria bacterium
CGTCGAAGTCCTTGATCCGTTCCTTGATCAGCTGACTGATTTCCGAAGGATTGAGCTGCATGTCTTTAAACCTCTTAACCTTCCAACTGTCCGGCGAGTCGACCCAGTCGGCCAAGGGCCGAGCCGTCGATCACCAGGTCGCCGGCGTGGATCACCGCGCCGCCGAGCAATGTCTTGTCGATCTCGCACGTCAGCCTGACGTCGCGCCCGAGCCGCTCCTTGAGCGCCGCGGCGAGCTTCTGCTGCTGTGCTTCACTGAGCTCGAATGCCGTCGAGACGGTCGCTTCGATGGTGCGCTCCGCCTCGGCACGCAACGTGGCGTACTGCTCTGCGATCTCGCCTAGCAGGCCGACACGGTGGTTGTCGGCGAGCACCCGCACGAAGTTGCGGCCACCCTCGTCGAGCGCATCTGCGCACACCGTAACGAACAGGTCGGCGACCTGCTCACGGGTGATGCCGGGGCTCGCAAGCACCTGCTGCATCTCCGCATCATCGCTGACCAGCGCCGCCGCGGTGAGCATGTCGCCCCAGCCTGCGAGGTTGCCCTGCTCGTGTGCGATCTCGAACACGGCCTGTGCGTAGGGGCGGGCCACGGTGGATAGTTCTGCCATCGCGAAACCGCCTTACAGGTTGGCGACCAGGTCGTCGAGCAGGTCGGCGTGTGCCTTGGCGTCGATCTCGCGTGCCAGGACCTTGCCGGCACCGGAGACCGCCAGTGCGACCACTTGGGCGCGCAGCTGCTCCTTGGCACGGTTGACCTCCTGGTCGATCTCGGCCCGAGCAGCCTCGAGCAGTCGCTGGCCCTCGGCACGCGCCTCGCCCTTCGACTCCTCGACGATCTCGGAGGCACGCTTCTGGGCTTGCGCGATCAGTTCGGCGGCCTGCTCCTTGGTCTCGGCGAGCAGTTCCTTGGCGCGCTTCTCGGCCAGTTCCTGCTCATGCTTGCCGCGCTCGGCGGCCGCGAGACCGTCGGCGATCTGTTTCTTGCGTGCATCCAGCGCGCCGATGATCGGCGGCCAGATGAACTTCATGCAGAACCAGACGAACAGCGCGAACGAGATCAGCTGAACGATGAGCGTCAGGTTGATATTCATGGCTTACCTCGCGTTACGGGCGGGAGGTGACGGCAGGGGACGAAAGTCCGCTCAGCCAGCCACCGCGAACAGCACGTAGAACGCGATACCCACCGCGATCATCGGCACGGCGTCGACCAGACCCATGACGATGAAGAACTGGGTGCGCAGCATCGGGATCAGCTCCGGCTGACGCGCGGCCCCCTCGAGGAAACGGCCACCGAGGATGCCGATACCGACGGCGGCGCCGAGGGCACCAAGGCCCATCATCAGGGCGCCTGCGATGTAGAGGAGTGCACTTGCTTCAGACATTTCTCTCTCCTGTGAACAAATAGGCCGCCAGGGCCCGGTCTATCAATGGTCGTCGGGAACGTGGTGCGCCATGTCCAGGTAGACGATGGTCAGGGTCATGAAGATGAACGCCTGCAGCAGCACGATCAGGATATGGAACACCGCCCAGGCCCACTGCAGGGCGACACCGAAGGTGGCGAGGAAGAAGCCACCGCTGTACATGATGGCGATGAGGATGAAGATCATCTCGCCGGCGTAGAGGTTGCCGAACAGTCGCAGCGAGTGCGAAACCGGCTTGGCGATCAGGTTGACGCCCTCGAGCAGCAGGTTGATCGGGATGAACAGCAGCTTGACGATCGGGTTCTTGCTCTCGAACGGGTGCAGCGTCAGCTCGGCCGCGAAGCCCTTGGCCCCCTTCATCTTGATGCTGTAGAAGAGCACCAGGCCGAAGACGCCGAGCGCCATGCCGAAGGTCGCGTTCGGGTCGGTCGTCGGCACGACCTTCATGTAGGGGATGCCGATCGCCGTGGCAAGGTAGGGGATCAGGTCGACCGGAACCAGGTCCATCAGGTTCTGCAGCAGGATCCAGATGAACAGCGTGAACGCCAGCGGCGCGATCATGTCGTTCTTGCCGCTGAAGCTGCCACGAACGTTGTCGTTGATGAAGTCGATGATCCACTCGGCGAAGTTCTGCGCCGCGCCCGGAACGCCGGCGCTGGCCTGCTTGCCTACCTTGTGGAACCACCAAAGGAACAGCACGCCAAGGCCGACGGACCAGAAAATGGTGTCGAGGTGCAGGGCCCAGAAGCCCATCTCCCGGGCCTCCTCGGGACCGTGGGCGATGCTCCAGCCGTTCTCCGGGTGCAACCCGAACGTCAGGTTCTGGAGGTGGTGCTTGATGTAGCCCGAGGCTGTGAGTGCTTCGCCTTCGACTGCCATGACTCTCGCTCACCCGTGTCCCGGTCTGACCTGCAGCAGCAGTGCCGGGAGTCCCGCTATGAAACCGAGCAGCAACGGCAGCGGTTCCAGCTCGAGGAAACCGATACCGAGCGCAAACAACAACGCGACGGACGCAAACCGCTCGAGTGCCGACAGGTACAGGACCTGGAGGCTCTGCCGGGCCGTCAGTGCCCCGGCGCGGTTGGCCCGGCGCGCACGCCAGTCCAGAAGCAGCAAGTTCACCAGTGCCGCGACCCCACCGAACAGGGCCGCGGAGGAAGCCATTCCGCCTTGCACCACCAGGAAGATCGCGGCCACGCTGCCGACCGAGGCCAGCAGAAAAGCGATCACGATGGTCTTAGAACGGTGACGAGTCCCCAAGCACCTATGCTGCAATGCAACAAACGGAGTCCGGTCGAACCCTCCCGCGGTCCTTGCGGTGGCGGGCTGGCCATCCCTTCATCCGTCGAAACGGAGCGGGAGTATACGGTGGGGCCATAAATCCTGTCAATGAGGCGACAAAAATAAATGGGGGTAGATGACGAAAAAAAGGGCGCGGCATCGCTGCCGCGCCCTTCGTTCGGGGTGCCTTGTCGGCGTCAGGCGGCCTGGCGCCGCTCGTGGCCGATCAGGCTGTGCTTGAACAGCGCCTTGTGGATGTCGCCGATGCTGACGATACCGGACAGGCGGCCGTCGGCATCAACGACCGGGATGCGCCGGAACTTGTGGCGCACCATCACCGAGGTGGCGCGAAGCAGCGGCGTATCCGCGGTGACGGAAACGGCACCACGGTGCATGACATCGGCGACGGTCATGCCGAGCGTGGCGCCGTACTGCTGCTCCATCTGCTCGAAGTCGCGGATTCCCGAGTTCTCCATCAGGTCGTCGAGACTCGGGAACAGGTAGTGGAGGATGTCGCGCTCGGCGACGAAGCCGATCAGGCACTCATCGTCGTCGACGACGGGCAGGCCGCTCAGACGGTTGAGACACATCACCGCGGCGACCTCCTCGAGGCGGGTCTCGGGTTTGGCGGTGCGTACGTTGCGGGTCATGACTTCATCTACGCGCATGGTGGCTTCCTCTCTCCGGTATCGGCTGCGGGTCTGCTGCCCTGTGCAATCGATCCTAGATGCGCGCGTAAGTCATTGACCAATGAAATTATTTGATGTGTGCCAAAATTCCTTCGAGTTCGTCGGTCGAGTTGTATTCGATCACCAGCCGGCCCTTTCCACCGCGGCCGTGGCGCAGCTGGACGCGCGCCGCGAGGCGCCCGGCGAGCTCCTCTTCTAGGCGACGGATGTCGGGATCGGGGCGTGGCGGTGTTTTCTTGCGGTCACCAGAGAGCCAGTTCTTGACCAGCTTCTCGGTCGCACGGACCGACAGGCCGCGTGCGGCAACCTGCTTCGCCGCCTCGACCTGGTGGGCGCCACCGAGGCCGAGCAGGGCCCGCGCGTGCCCCATCTCGAGGAACCGCTCCTCGACCAGCGCCTTGACCTCGGCCTCGAGCTCCAGCAGGCGCAGCAGGTTGCTGACCGCGGCACGCGAGCGGCCCACCGCACTGGCTGCGCCCCCGTGGGTCAGGCCGAACTCCCTGACCAGGCGATCCAGCGCGCGCGCCTCTTCGAGCGGGTTGAGGTTCTCGCGCTGGATATTCTCGATCAGCGCCATCGCCACGGCGTCCTCGTCGGGCACGTCGCGGATCACGGCCGGCACCTCGTGCAGGCCGGCGAGCTGCGCCGCGCGCCAGCGCCGTTCACCGGCGATCAGCTCGTAGCGGTCGTCGCCGACCGGCCGCACCACGACCGGCTGCACCACGCCCTGGGCGCGAATCGATTCAGCCAGGTCGTCGAGGCTGTCGCTGCGCATGTCGCTGCGCGGCTGGTAGCGACCACGCTGGATCAGGTCGACCGGCAGGTGGCGCAGCGTGGCGTCCTGTTTCGCGTCTCCTGCAACCGGTGCAGGCGCGCTGGACACGCCCTTGCTGCCGCCGAGCAGCGCGTCCAGACCGCGCCCGAGACCCCGTTTCTTCGCCGTCATGCTCGCCCTCCTTGGATGCTCAGGCCGGGACCGCGACCGGCGCGCCACGCCGCTGGCGTCGCATCATCTCGCCGGCCAGCGCCAGGTAGGCCAGCGCGCCGCTCGAGGTCTTGTCGTGGTGCATCGCCGGCACGCCGTGGCTCGGCGCCTCGGCGAGACGGATGTTGCGTGGGATCACCGTGCGGTAGACGCGCTCGCCGAAGTGCTCCTCGAGCTGGCGCGAGACGTCGTTCGCGAGGTTGTTGCGCGGATCGAACATGGTGCGCAGCAGCCCCTCGAGTTCCAGCGACGGGTTGATCATCTCCTGGATCTGGCTAACGGTGTCGAGCAGCGACGACAGGCCTTCCAGGGCGTAGTACTCGCACTGGATCGGCACGATCACCCCGTCGGCGGCGACCAGCGCGTTGAGTGTCAGCATGTTCAGCGACGGTGGGCAGTCGATCAGCAGGAAGTCGTAGTCGTCCGCGATCGGCTCGAGCGCCCGGCGCAGGCGCTGCTCGCGCGCCAGCGCCTGCATCAGCTCGACCTCGGCGGCCGTCAGGTCGGCGTTGGCCGGCAGCAGGTCGAAACCGTGATCCGGCAGCGTCACGCGCGTCTCCGCCGCGTTGGACTCGCCGAGCAGCAGCGAGCAGCTGCTGCGTTCGAGCTCCCGCTTGTCGATACCACAGCCGGTCGTGGTGTTGCCCTGGGGATCGAGGTCGACCAGCAGCACACGGCACTTCAGCGCCGCCAGCGAGGCGGCAAGGTTGACCGCGGTCGTCGTCTTGCCGACTCCGCCTTTCTGGTTGGCGATCGCGAGTGTCCTGCCCATCGGGATTCCTGCGCTGCCGACGCTCAGGGCGCGCGGCGTGCCGTCGCGGGCGCGAGACGCACCAGGTGGCGCGCGGCATCGAGCCCGGGGACCGCCAGTGGCAACACGTCAAGCAGGACGATGTCTGGCGGCAGGGCAGCGAGCTCGGTGTCGGGCCGCTGCCCCTTCATGGCCAGGATCACACCGTCTGCGGCGACCAGGTGGCGGCAGGCGACGAGCATATCAGATATGTTCGCGAAGGCACGCGTGATCACCACGTCGTAGGGACGCCGGGGCGTGTGCGCCTCGGCGCGCGCGTGCAGCGGGTGGGCGTTGTCGAGACCGAGCTCGATCACCGCCTGCTGCATGAAGCGCACGCGCTTGGTGCTGGCGTCGAGCAGCGTCACGTCGAGCTCCGGCCGCGCCAGCGCCAGCGGGATGCCGGGCAGCCCGGCACCGCTGCCGACATCGACCAGCCGGCCGGCCGGCACCCACGGCAGAACCGCGAGGGCGTCGAGGAGGTGACGGGTGACGATCCCCTGCGGATCGTCGACCGCGGTCAGGTTGTAGACCCGGTTCCAGCGACGCAATAGCTCGACGTAACGCAGCAGCGCCGCCTGCACGTCGTCCTGTAGTTCGAGACCCAGGGCATCGAGCCCCGCGCGCAGCACCGTCGCCGGCATCAGGCGGCTTGGCGACCCGCCTCGAACGCCTGCTCGTTGATCGGCACCGCCTCAGGCTTGCGCGCACGGAAGCGCTCCAGGATGCGTTCGCGCAGGTGCTCGGCGGGGAACGGCAGGTGGTCAGCGATGGCGCCGAGCATCACCGTGTTGACCAGGCGCAGGTCACCCAGGCCACGCGCGATCTCGCCGGCATCGAAGGCGTACAGCTTCACGCCCGCCTCGCGCATCTTGCCGACCGGGTCGTCCGGGTACTCGAACAGGCCGACGCTGACCACCGGCGGCGCGAGCTGCAGCGTGTTGACCATCGCCACGCCCTCGGGACGCAGGTAGTGGCACCAGCGCAGCGCCTCGGCGACCTCGAAACCGACCATGATGTCGGCGGTGCCCGGGGCGATCGAAGGCGACAGCACGCGCTCGCCGAAACGCACGTGCGAGGTCACCATGCCGCCGCGCTGCGCCATGCCGGCGACCTCGGTCTTCTTGACGTCGTAGCCCTCGGCCAGCGCCGCCTCGGCAAGGATCTCGGCCGCGGTCATGACGCCCTGGCCACCGATGCCGACGACCAGGATGTTGGTGGTCTGCGACTCGCTCATTGCACCCGCTCCGCGGCCGGGACGATGGCATCGGGTGCGCAGGTCTTCAGGCACAGGTTGCAGCCGGTGCACGCCGCGGTCTCGATGGTGACGAAATTGAGCTCCTTCTCCTTGCCGCTCGGCTTGACCACCGTCTCGCGACGGGTCACCGAGATCGCCGGGCAACCGACGTCGAGGCAGTTGCTGCAGCCGGTGCAGAGCTCGGGCTCGACCTTGAGCGCGACGCGCCGTTCGAAGTGATCGGTCAGCACGCACGGCTGGTTGGTGATGATGATCGACGGACCGTCCTTGCGCGTCTCCTCGCGCAGCAGCTTGAACAGCGTCGGCAACTCGTAGGGGTCGACCAGGTGGACCCGGTCCTCGGGGATGCCGATCGCGACGGCGAGCCTGGCGAAATCGACGCGCGGCGCTTCGTTGCCGTGGATGTCGCGGCCCGTGCCCGGATTCTCCTGGCCGCCGGTCATGCCGACGGTGCGATTGTCGAGCAGCAGCACGGTGACGTTGCCGCGGTTGTAGGAGATGTCGAGCAGGCCCTGCATGCCCATGTGCATGAAGGTCGAGTCGCCGATCACCGCAACCATGCGCTTGTCGGCATCGGCCTCGCCACGTCCCTTGTCCGCGCCCAGCGCCATCGGCAGCGACGCGCCCATGCAGATGGTGCTGTCGAGGGCGTTCCACGGGTGGCCGGCACCGAGGGTGTAGCAGCCGATGTCGCCGGCGATCACCAGCTTCTTCAGGCGCGACAGCGAGAAGTAGACGCCGAGGTGCGGACAGGCGACGCACAGCGTCGGCGGCCGCGGGAAGACGGCCCGGTCAACGGCGCCAGCGCCGGCGTCAACACGTCGGGGGTCAGCTCGCCGACGCGCGGCAGGTGCTCCTTGCCGACCACCTCGATCCCGGCCGCGCGCAGCTCGGTCTCGACCAGCGGCTCGGTCTCTTCGACCACGACCAGCGTCTCGACCGAGGCGGCGAGGTCGCGGATGCGCTGCATGGGCAGCGGATAGCTCATGCCGAGCCGCATGACCGGCGCGTCGGGAAACGCCTCGCGCACGTGCAGCCAGGCCGGACCGGAGGTGACGAAACCGAAGCGTCGGTCGGAACCGTCATCGAGCAGGTTCAGCGGGCTCGCCTCGCTGGCCTCCGCCAGTGCGCGCTCACGGTCGTACATCAGCGGGATGCGCCGCTTGGCGTTGCCCGGCACCATCACCCAGCGCTGCGGGTCCTTGCTGAACCCGGCGGGCTCGTGGGCCGTGCGCTCACCGGTGGCCACCACGCCCTTGACGTGGCAGACGCGGCTGGTCAGGCGCAGCAACACCGGGACGGCGAAGGTCTCGGAGAGCTCGTACGCCGCCAGGGTCATGGCGTAGGCCTCCTGCGCGTCGGCCGGCTCCAGGATCGGCACGTGGGCGAAGCGGCCCCAGTGGCGCGAGTCCTGTTCGTTCTGCGACGACGACATGCCGACGTCGTCGGCGACCGCGAGCACCATGCCCCCGACCACGCCGGTCAGGGTCAGGGTCATCAGGGCGTCGGAGGCGACGTTGAGCCCGACGTGCTTCATGGCGCAGAGCGTGCGGCTGCCCATCATCGACGCGCCGATGCAGACCTCGAGTGAGACCTTCTCGTTGACCGACCACTCGGCATACAGGTCGGGATAGTGGGAGGCCGCCTCGAGGATCTCGGTCGACGGCGTACCGGGGTAGGCCGCGGCGACGCGCACACCGGCCTCCCAGGCGGCACGGGCGACGGCCTCGTTGCCTGACATCAGCTGCCGGCTTGCCGCCGGGATGGGTTGGACTGCGCTCAACGGATTACCCCTCCTGTCTGGTTGGCTGCGATCTGCGCCGCGTGCGCCGAAAAAAAGGCCATGCAGATTAACATATCTGCGGTTTCGCCCGACTCATCCGCCCACCTGGCCGTCGCCGCTGTCCACCGCCGGGCCAATGGCGTCACTGCGCCGGAACACCGTACCGGTGAAGAGCCCGACCAGCGTGCCGTCGGTGCGCCGCACCTCGACCCGGTAGAGCCCGGTGCGGCCGCCCAGCGACTCCTCGCTGGCGGTCGCGGTCAGCGTGTCGCCGGCGCGCGACGCGGCCGGGTAGCTCATCTGCGTCGACAGGGCGACCGCGGTGCGGCCGTGCGAGTTGGCGGCGATGGCGAAGGCGAAATCGGCCAGCGTGAAGGTCGCCCCGCCATGGGTGGTGCCGACTCCGTTGTGCATCGCCTCGGTGACCGGCATCTCGACCACGCTGTGCCCCGGTGCAACCGAGACCAGGCGGATGCCGAGACCGCGGGCGAAGCGGTCCGCCCCGGCCATCCAGTGACCGACCGCCTCGGCCTCGGCCTGCGTTGTCACACCGTCTTTCATGTTCCGTTCTCCCACTGCCTTCCGTGCTCAGCCGGCCTGGCGCAGCTCGCCGTGCCGCTTGAGGTGCACCAGCAACAGCGACACCGCGGCCGGCGTCACCCCCGGGATGCGCGCCGCCTGGCCGAGCGTCGCGGGACGCCGCGCCGCGAGCTTCTGACGCACCTCGTTGGAGAGACCGCTGATGGTCGTGAAGTCGAGCTCCTCGGGAAGCGCCAGCGACTCGTTGCGGCGGTTGCGCTCGACCTCCACCTGCTGGCGCTCGAGGTAGCCAGCGTAGGCCGCCTGGATCTCGACCTGCTCGGCGACGCGCGGGTCGTCGACCGCCGGTCCGAGTCCGGGCAGCGCGACGAGGCCGGCGTAGTCGACCTCGGGCCGCCGCATCAGGTCGCTGGCGCGGCAGTCGCGGCTCGGCGCGCGTCCGAAGCGGGCGGCGAAGGCCTCCGCCGTTTCGCTGCCGGGGACGATCGCCAGGCCGTCGAGGCGCCGTTGCTCGGCTTCGATGGCGTCGCGCTTCGCGGCGAAGCGTGCCCAGCGCGCATCGTCGACCAGGCCCAGATCGCGGCCGATCGGGGTCAGGCGCAGATCGGCGTTGTCCTCGCGCAGCGACAACCGGTACTCCGCGCGGCTGGTGAACATGCGATAGGGCTCGGTGGTGCCGTGGGTGATCAGGTCGTCGACCAGGACGCCGAGATAGGCCTCGTCGCGGCGTGGCCACCACACCTCCCGACCGGCCACCTGGCGCGCGGCGTTGAGGCCGGCCAGCAGGCCCTGCGCGGCGGCCTCCTCGTAACCGGTGGTGCCGTTGACCTGGCCGGCCAGGAACAGGCCGCCGAGGGACCGTACCTCGAGGCTCGGGCGCAGGTCGCGCGGGTCGAAGTAGTCGTACTCGATGGCGTAGCCGGGACGCACGATGCGCGCCTGCTCGAAGCCCGGGATCGAGCGCACGAGGTCGTACTGCACGTCGAACGGCAGGCTGGTCGAGATGCCGTTGGGGTAGACCTCGATGGTGTCGAGCCCCTCCGGCTCGACGAAAATCTGGTGCGAGTCGCGCTCGGCGAAACGCACGACCTTGTCCTCGATCGACGGGCAGTAGCGCGGACCGACGCCCTCGATGGCGCCGCTGAACAGCGGCGAGCGGTCGAGCCCGGCGCGGATGATGGCGTGGGTCTCGGGCGTGGTGCGGGTGATGTGGCAGGCGACCTGGCGCGGGTGGTCGGCCGGGTCGCCGAGGAACGAGAAGACCGGAGCCGGGTCGTCACCGTGCTGCACCTCGAGGCGCGCGAAGTCGATGGTGCGGCCGTCGAGGCGTGGCGGAGTGCCAGTCTTGAGCCGCCCGGTTCGCGGCAGCAACTCGCGCAGGCATGCAGCGAGTGCCTGTGCCGGCGGGTCGCCGGCGCGCCCGGCGGCGTAGTTGGACGGACCGACGTGGACGCGGCCGGCGAGGAAGGTGCCGACCGTCAACACCACGCTCGGCGCGCGGAACACCAGCCCCATCTGGGTCACGACCCCGGCAACCCGTTCGCCCTCGACGAGCAGGTCGTCGACCGCCTGCTGGAACAGGGTCAGGCCGGGCTGGCGCTCGAGCAGCGCACGGATCGCCTGGCGATAGAGCACGCGGTCGGCCTGGCCGCGCGTCGCGCGCACCGCCGGACCCTTGCTGGCATTGAGCACGCGGAAGTGGATGCCGGCACGGTCTGCGGCACGGCCCATCGCCCCGCCCAGGGCGTCGATCTCGCGCACCAGGTGACCCTTGCCGATGCCGCCGATCGCCGGGTTGCAGCTCATCTGGCCGAGCGCCTCGATGCTGTGCGTGAGCAGCAGCGTGCGCGCCCCGGCCCGAGCCGCGGCCAGCGCCGCCTCGGTGCCGGCATGGCCGCCACCGACGACGATGACGTCGAAGCGCTCGGGATGCTCGATCACTTTGCTGGAACTCCCACAATCGGGCTGGGAATTGTACCGCGTGGCGTCATGCGCGGCCATCGGCTGCAGGCGAAAAGGCTTGTGGATGAGCGGCCTAGCGTCACCTGGGGGCAAACAGCCGATTCCTTGACCTGCGCCGGTCGAGTCGCTTGTCGCCGTCGCCTATCATGGACCCCCGACCACGGCCCGGACGGGTGGAGCGCTGGAATTGAGCACCGAGCTACGCCAACTCGCCGGCTGCCTCGACGTCGAGACCTGGAACCGGCTGGGTGCCGGCCACCTCCCGGGCCTGATCGACATGCGCATCGTCGAGGTCGCACCGGAGCGGCTCGCCAGCCGGCTCGAGGTGCGGACCGAGCTGATGGCTCCGAACGGTTTCCTCCACGCCGCGACCATCGTCGCGCTGGCCGACACCACCTGCGGCTACGCCACCGTGGTCAACCTGCCCGGCGGCGCCGACGGTTTCACCACCGTCGAGCTCAAGAGCAACTTCTTCGGCACCGCGCGCGACGGCGCCATCGACTGCGTTGCCACGCCGCTGCACCGCGGCCGCACGACGCAGGTCTGGGACGCCGAGGTCACGCGCGCCGTCGACGGCCGACCGCTCGCCTCGTTCCGCTGCACGCAGATGATCCTCGTGGGGGCCTGAGGTCATCATGCACAACGCCCCGTTCTATGCCGCCGCCGAACAGAACCGCGAACCGATTCTCGCGGTGCTCGCCAAGCTCTTCGACCGGCCGGGGCTGGTGCTGGAAGTCGGCAGCGGCAGCGGCCAGCACGCGGTCCATTTCGCCACGAACCTCCCGCACCTGACATGGCAGGCCACCGATCTTCCCGAGCAGCTGCCGGGCATCACCCGCTGGCGGGAGATCGCCGGGCTCGACAACATGCTCGCGCCGCTGACCCTCGACCTCGCCGATCCCAACTGGCCGGTCGCCGCGTGCGACGAGGCGTTCTCCGCCAATACCGCCCACGTGCTGCCATGGCGCCTGGTCGAGGCGATGCTCGCCGGGATCGCTGCACGCCTGCGCCCGGGTGGCCGCTTCTGCCTGTACGGCCCGTTTCGCTACGGCGACCGCCACACCAGCGAGAGCAACGCCTCGTTCGACGCCTCGCTGCGTCGCCGCGACCCGCGCCAGGGGGTGCGTGACGCATTGCGTCTCGAGGAGTTCGGCCTCGAGGTGGGACTGGTCCTGGAGGGGGATCGCGAGATGCCGGTCAACAACCGCCTGCTGGTGTTCCGGCGTAATGCCGGCGAAACGAAATAGCCCGGCGGGATGCCACGGTGACCGGCAGTGCGATCCTGCTTACGCTGGCCCAACTGTCGCTTGGGCTGGCCGGCTTCACGGGCGTGGTGCTCGCATTCCGCCAGCATGGAGTCGAAGCATGGCCCGAGCACGAGCAGGTGCGGTTTCGCTACATGCTGGAGCTGGCCGCCTACTCCATCCTGTTCGAGCTGCTGCCGTTCCTGCTGCACCACCTCGGGCTGCACGAAACCGGAACGTGGGCAACCTGCAGTGCGCTTCTGGCGCTCTGGTTCGTCTCGCGAATCGTCCTGACCATGCGTATCAGCCCGACGATCATGAGTCGGCTCAACCGGACCTGGTTCCTGACCTACCAAGGAGGCAGTGCACTCTTCGCGCTGCTCGCC
>JAACFL010000120.1 GCA_009937385.1 Gammaproteobacteria bacterium
GGCCTCTACGACCTGCAGGTGCCGAACTGGGCTCAGAGCCGCATCAACGCCGCGAGCAACAGCCAGAAGAGCGGCTCGCTGACCGGCGTGGCGATCATGGGGTTCCTGTCGGCACTGATCGTCGGCCCGTGCGTCGCCGCGCCGCTGGCAGGCGCGCTGATCTACATCGGGCAGACCGGCGACGCAGTGCTCGGCGGCGCGGCGCTGTTCGCGCTTAGCCTGGGCATGGGCGCGCCGCTGCTGTTGATCGGCACCTCGGCCGGCAAGCTGCTGCCGAAGGCAGGCCCTTGGATGAACCCCATCAAGGCGGTGTTCGGCGTGCTGCTGATCGGCGTCGCGATCTGGATGCTCGAGCGCATCCTGCCGGCCCCGTTGACCATGTCGATGTGGGCCGCGCTGCTGATCGTCTCGGCGATCTACCTCGGCGCGCTCGACAGCGTGCCACCGGAAGGCAGCGGCTGGCGTCGCCTCTGGAAGGGCGCCGGCCTGGTGATGCTGCTCTACGGTGCGGTGCTGCTGGTCGGTGCCGCCGGCGGTGGGCGCGACGTGTTCCAGCCGCTGCGCGGGGTCGGTTTCGCCCAGGGCGGCGCGATGCAGGCCGGCACGCTGCCGACCGCCGGGCTGCAGTTCCAGCGCATCAAGAGCGTGGCCGACCTCGAGCGCGAGGTGGCGCTGGCGAGCAGCCAGGGGCGTGGCGTGATGCTCGACTTCTATGCCGACTGGTGCGTGACCTGCAAGGAGATGGAGCACGACACCTTCAGCGACGCCCGGGTCCAGGCCGCGCTGGCCAACACGCTGCTGCTGCAGGCCGACGTCACCGACAACGACGACGTCGACAAGGCGCTGCTGCGCGAGTTCGGCCTGATCGGCCCGCCAACCATCATGTTCTTCGATCACGACGGCGTCGAGCAGCGCGGCTACCGCGTCATGGGCTTCATGGGCCCCGCTGAAACGCTGGACAGCGCCGCCGCCGCGGTGCACAATTACGGCCTCGGGCATTTCAGTAGAAATGCTCCGATCTGGCCGGTAAGTTCGCTCAACCCCTGCAAACCGGCTGCCAAAAAACAACCTATCAACAGGTGCAGCCGTGGCACGGATCCTCCTACTGAATGGACCCAACCTGAACCTGCTCGGCACGCGCGAACCGGAACGCTACGGCTACGAGACGCTGCCGGACATCGTCACCCGGCTCGAGCAGATGACCACCGACGCGGGTCACACCCTCGACCATTTCCAGAGCAACGCCGAGCACGAGCTGATCGAGCGCATCCACGCCGCGCGCGACGACGGCACGGCCTGCATCCTGTTCAATCCCGGCGCCTTCACCCACACCAGCATTGCGCTGCGCGATGCGCTGCTGGCCGCTGCGGTGCCGTTCATCGAAGTTCACCTGTCAAACGTCCACGCCCGCGAGGAGTACCGCCAGCGCTCCTACTTCGCGGACATCGCGCTGGGCACCATCGCCGGGCTCGGCGCGCACGGCTACGAGCTGGCGCTGCAGGCAGCGATGCGCCGCGCCAACGGCGCCTGAATCACGGAGCAATCCCAGACATGGACATCCGCAAGGTCAAGAAGCTGATCGAACTCCTCAAGGAGTCCGGCATCGCCGAGATCGAGATCAAGGAGGGCGAGGAGTCGGTGCGCATCACCCAGCAGCTGCAAGCCAGCGCGCCGGCCGCCCAGATTCATGCCGCACCTCCCGTCGCTGCCGTGCCGGCCGAGCCACCTCGCAGTGGTGGCGCCGAGGATGCCCCCAAGGCGATCGAGGGGCACACCGTCAACGCGCCGATGGTCGGCACCTTCTACCGCGCCTCAGGCCCGGACACGAAGTCGTTCGTCGACGTCGGGCAGGAGGTCAGCGCCGGCGACACGCTGTGCATCATCGAGGCGATGAAGATGATGAACCAGATCGAGGCCGACCGGGCCGGCGTGGTCAGCGCGATCCTGGTCGAGAACGGCGAACCGGTCGAGTACGGGGAACCGCTGTTCGTCATCAGCTGAGCGGCACCACCACCATGTTCGACAAGCTCGTCATTGCCAACCGCGGCGAAATCGCGCTGCGCATCCTGCGCGCCTGCCATGAGCTCGGCATCCGCACCGTTGCGGTCCACTCGACCGCCGACCGCGACCTCAAGCACGTGCTGCTCGCCGACGAGGCGGTCTGCATCGGCCCGCCCTCCGCCGCCGCGAGCTACCTCAACATCCCGGCGATCATCAGCGCGGCCGAGGTGACCGACGCCAACGCCATCCACCCCGGCTACGGCTTCCTGGCCGAGAACGCCGATTTCGCCGAGCAGGTCGAACGCAGCGGCTTCACCTTCGTCGGCCCGCGCCCCGACACCATCCGTCTGATGGGCGACAAGATCACCGCGATCCGTGCCATGCGCGAGGCGGGCGTGCCGTGCGTGCCCGGCTCCGGCGGCCCGCTCGGCGACGACGACCAGGTCAACGGCGATCTCGCCGAGGAGATCGGCTACCCGGTGCTGATCAAGGCCGCGGCGGGCGGCGGTGGTCGCGGCATGCGCGTGGTGCACACCCATGCCACCCTGCTCGACGCCATCGCGCTGACCCGCAGCGAGGCGGCGGCGGCGTTCGGCAGCGACGTCGTCTACATGGAGAAGTTCCTCGGCAACCCGCGCCACATCGAGTTCCAGGTGCTCGCCGATGAGCACGGCAACGCCATCCACCTCGGCGAGCGCGACTGCTCGATGCAGCGCCGCCACCAGAAGGTGGTCGAGGAGGCACCGGCACCGGGCATCGACGCCGCGACCCGCCAGCGCATCGGCGAGCGTTGCGCCGAAGCGTGCCGCCAGATCGGCTACCGCGGCGCCGGGACCTTCGAGTTCCTCTACGAGAACGGCGAGTTCTACTTCATCGAGATGAACACCCGCGTGCAGGTCGAGCACCCGGTGACCGAGATGATCACCGGCATCGACATCGTCCAGGAGCAGCTGCGCATCGCCAACGGCCAGCCGCTCTCCTACCGCCAGGAGGACGTCGCGATCCGTGGGCATGCCATCGAATGCCGCGTCAACGCCGAGGACCCGGTGCGCTTCATGCCCTCACCCGGCGAGATCACCCGGCTGCACATTCCGGGAGGGCCGGGGATCCGCGTCGACTCGCACATCTACCAGGGCTACCGGGTGCCGCCGCACTACGACTCCCTGATCGGCAAGCTGATCGCGCACGGCGACGACCGCGACGCGGCCCTGGCACGCATGCGCCAGGCGCTGCACGAGATGGTCATCGCCGGCATCCAGTCCAACACCCCGCTGCACCAGCGCATCCTCGACGACGCCGGCTTCCAGGCCGGCGGGGTCAACATCCACTACCTCCAGGAGCAGCTGGTCGGCTGACCGACGCCGGCCGATGGCGCACTGGCTGCAGCTGAGACTCGAGGTCCCCGAGGCACTGCTCGAGGCGGTCGACGCCGCCTGCACGGCCGCCGGCGCGCTGTCGGTCACGGTCGAGGACGCGGCCGACGACCCGGTCTACGAGCCGCTGCCGGGCGAGGTGCGGACCTGGCCGCACAACCGGGTCAGCGCCCTGTTCCCCGCCGGTCACGACCCGGAACCGCTGCGCACCGAGCTCTCCGAACTGCTCGGCGGGATCGTCCCTGGCTGGCGCGTCGAGGGGCTCGCCGACCGCGACTGGGAGCGCGCCTGGCTCGACGACTTCCGACCGATGCGTTTCGGCCGGCGATTGTGGGTCTGCCCCAGCAACCGCGAACCACCCGAGACCGACGCGGTCAACCTGCGCCTCGACCCGGGGCTGGCATTCGGCACCGGCACCCACCCCACGACCGCGCTCTGCCTGGAGTGGCTCGACGGTCACCCGCCACCCACGACGCTGCTCGACTACGGCTGCGGCTCGGGGATCCTCGCGATCGCCGGGCTGCTGCTCGGCGCGGACGCCGCGTGGGGCGTCGACCTCGATCCGCAGGCGCTGCTCGCGAGCCGCGACAACGCGGCGCGCAACGGCGTGGCGGAGCGGCTGCACGCCTGCCTGCCCGAAGCGCTGCCCGCCGAGCTGACCTGCGACCTGCTGCTCGCCAACATCCTCGCCGGCCCTCTCGTCGCCCTTGCCCCTGAGCTTGGGCGCCGCGTGCGCCCGGGCGGTGCGCTGGTGCTGTCCGGCATCCTCCCCGGGCAGGCGGACGAGGTGGCCGCCGCTTACCGGCCCTGGTGCGGCACGCTGCGCCGCACCGAGCGCGACGGCTGGGTGCGGCTCGACGGCACCCGCCTTTGAGTTAGGCCTCCGACCCGGCTACCTTGTCTCAACGAGGGATCATGCTCATGCGCGTCCGCTGCCCCAGCTGCCAGACCGTCTTCCGCCTGCCGCCAGGTGCCCTGGAGGTCGCCGACGGCCTGGTGCGCTGCGGGCGTTGCGAGGCCACATTCGACGGCAGCCAGGAACTGGAACCCGACGAGGAGGAGATCCCGGAAATCGTCGTGCTCCACGACGCCGTCGACGCCCCCCCGGTTCCACCCGCGATGATGCTGGACCCGGATGCCGTGCTCGAGGCCGTAGACGAAGACCGTTCCAACCGGACCGCGGCAACCGGTGACGAAGATGCAGAGCCGCTCTACCCGCCCTCGCCGAACCAGGAGGCCGCACGGGTGTTCGGCCTCGAGACGCCCCGGCGACGCGCTCGTGTCGCACGCGGCCCGGCCCCGACGCTGCTGCTCGCGTTCGCCAACGTCGTGCTGCTCGGTCTGCTCGGTGCGCAGCTGGTCTTCGGCCTGCGCGAACCGCTGCTCGCCTCGCCAGAGCTGCGGCCGTGGCTCGAGCGCGGCTGCGAATTCGCCGGCTGCCGGCTGCCGGCCCTGCGCGACCCCGAGCGGGTCGAGATCCTCGCACGCAACGTGCGCGCCCATCCCCGCTACGCCAACGGCCTGCTGGTCGACGTCACGCTGGTCAACCGCGCATCCTACGTGCAGCCGTTCCCGGTCATGCAGCTGACCTTCACCAGCCTCGACGAGCAGTGGTTCGCACAGCGCCGCTTCCAGCCGGCCGAGTACCTCGGACCGAACCGCGGCACCGCCGAGCGCCTGCCGCCGGACATCCCGGTGCAGGTCGTGCTCGAGCTGCTCGACCCCGGCCCCGAGGCCGTCAGCTACCAGTTCGACTTTCTCTAGAGGCGCGCCGGAACGGGTTTATCCCCGCCACGGTTGCGGGTAACATGATCGCCCCTTTTCGACCCCGAACCGGACCGGCCGCGACAGCGATGAGAATCGGCCCCTACAGGCTGCGCAACAACCTCGTGCTGGCGCCCATGGCCGGGGTGACCGACCGCCCATTCCGCCAGCTCTGCCGCCGCTTCGGCGCCGGCCTCGCCGTCTCCGAGATGGTCTCGTCGAACTCGCTCCTGTGGGGCAGCGAGAAGACCAAGCGGCGTGCCGACCACCGCGGCGAGGACGCGCCGCGCTCGGTGCAGCTGCTCGGCACCGATCCGGAAATGATGGCCGAGGCGGCGCGCTACAACGTCACCAACGGTGCGCAGATCATCGACATCAACATGGGCTGCCCGGCCAAGAAGGTCTGCAACGTGCAGGCCGGCTCGGCGCTGCTGCGCGACGAGCCGCTGGTCGCGCGCATCCTCAGCGCGGTCGTCGCCGCGGTCGAGGTGCCGGTCACGCTGAAATTCCGCACCGGCTGGGATCGCGAGAACCGCAACGCCCTGCGCATCGCGCGCATCGCCGAGGAGAACGGCATCCAGGCGCTGGCCATCCACGGCCGCACCCGCGCCGACGCCTACCGCGGTGATGCCGAGTACGACACCATCCGCGACGTCGTGCAGGGCGTCTCGATCCCGGTGCTAGCCAACGGCGACATCCGCACCCCGGAGCAGGCCCGTGCGGTGCTCGAGTACACCGGGGCTGCCGGGGTGATGATCGGCCGCGCCGCGCAGGGCCGGCCGTGGATCTTCGCCGAGATCGAGCACTTCCTGACCACCGGCACCCATCGTCCGGCACCTCCACCCGGCGAGATCCGCGACCTGCTCATCGAGCACCTCGAGTCGCTCTACGAGTTCTACGGCGAGGCGACCGGCGTGCGTGTCGCGCGCAAGCATGCCGCCTGGTACAGCCGCGGACTGCGGGATGCCGCGGCGTTCCGCAACAAGGTGGTGCGCGCCGAGAGCCGTGCCAACCAGCTGGCGCTGATCGACGACTACTTCGCCCGTGTCGGCGAGGCGGCACTGGCGGCGTGAAGCGGCCGGCGCGCAAAGAGACCGCCGCCGAACCGGGCATGGGCGAGCCGTTGCGCGAGTGCGTGCGCAAGGCGATGGACAAGTACTTCCGCGACCTCGATGGCGAGCGCCCCGGCGGCCTCTACCAGCTGGTGCTGGCCGAGGTCGAGCGGCCTCTGCTCGAGAGCGTCATGACCCATGCGCGCGGCAACCAGAGCCACGCCGCCGAGTTCCTGGGCATCAGCCGCAGCACGCTGCGCAAGAAACTCAAGCTCTACCAAATCGACTGACCCGGTCGCACCCGGTGGCCCTGCCGCCACCGGCACGGCCACGTACGTGAGGCTATCCATGAACCCGATCCGGCGCGCCCTGCTCAGCGTCTCCGACAAGACCGGCATCGTCGACTTCGCCAAGGCGCTGGCCGCGCGCGGTGTCGAACTGCTCTCCACCGGCGGCACCGCGCGCCTGCTCGCCGAGGCGGGCCTCGCGGTGATCGAGGTCTCCGACCACACCGGCTTCCCCGAGATGATGGGCGGCCGCGTCAAGACGCTGCACCCGAAGGTGCACGGCGGCATCCTCGGCCGGCGCGGCACCGACGACACGATCATGGCCGAGCACGGCATCGCGCCGATCGACCTGGTGGTGGTCAACCTCTACCCGTTCCGCGAGACCGTCGCGCGGCCCGACTGCGACCTGGCGACCGCGATCGAGAACATCGACATCGGCGGCCCCACGCTGCTGCGCGCCGCGGCGAAGAACCACGCCGACGTGACCGTGGTGGTCAACGCCGGGGACTACGCCGAGGTGCTCGCGTCGCTGGAGGCCCACGACGGTGCCGTCGACGATGCGCTGCGCTTCCGCCTCGCGGCTCGCGCCTTCGAGCACACCGCCGCCTACGACGGCGCGATCGCCAACTACCTCGGTGCGCGTGACGGGAGCCACGGCGAGCCCACGCCGTTCCCGCGCACGTTCAACACCCAGTTCGTGCATGCCCAGGCGCTGCGCTACGGCGAGAACCCGCACCAGGGCGCGGCGTTCTACGTCGAGCAGCCGGCCGGCGAGGCGTCGATCGCGACCGCGCGCCAGCTGCAGGGCAAGGAGCTGTCGTACAACAACATCGCCGACACCGACGCCGCCCTCGAGTGCATCAAGCAGTTCGCCGACGGACCGGCGTGCGTGATCGTCAAGCACGCCAACCCGTGCGGCGTGGCGCTCGGCGCGAACCTGCTCGAGGCCTACGACCGCGCCTACGCGACCGACCCGGAGTCGGCGTTCGGAGGCATCATCGCTTTCAACGGCGAACTCGACGCGGCCACCGCCGAGGCAATCGTCGCGCGCCAGTTCGTGGAGGTGATCATCGCCCCGGCCGTCAGCGCCGAGGCGTCCGAGGCGGTCGCCGCGAAGAAGAACGTGCGCCTGCTCGAATGCGGCGCGTGGCCGTCCGAAAGCGCCGCGCGGCTCGACTACAAGCGCGTCAACGGCGGCCTGCTGGTGCAGGATGCCGACCTCGCGCTGCACGGCGAGCTGCGCGTGGTGACCCAGCGCGAGCCGAGCGAGGCCGAGATGCGCGACCTGCGCTTCACCTGGCGGGTGGCGAAGTTCGTCAAGTCCAACGCCATCGTCTACGGCCGAGACGGCCAGACGATCGGTGTCGGCGCCGGGCAGATGAGCCGGGTCAACTCGGCGCGCATCGCCGCGATCAAGGCCGAGCACGCCGGTCTCGAGGTGCGTGGCGCGGTGATGGCCTCCGACGCCTTCTTCCCGTTCCGCGACGGCATCGACAACGCCGCCG
>JAACFL010000121.1 GCA_009937385.1 Gammaproteobacteria bacterium
CGGTGATCGTCTCGACAGCGTCGCCGAACAGGAATCCCTCGAGCCGCTGGCGGAACTCGCGCACGATGCCGAGCAGGCGCAACCGCTCGGCGGCGGAGACGGTGCGTGTCGAGCCGCCCGGCTGGATCGCGAGCGTGTGCGGCCACTTGCCAGCCAGCAGTCCCATCAGGTGCAGGAACGCGGCGCGCGCACTGAGGAATTCGTCACGCGCACTGCCGGTCATGGCACGGAAGCGTGCGGTCACGTCGGCGTGCCAGGGCGCGTCGGCGTAGTCGGCACGCGCGAAGTCGGGCATGAAAAACAGGTAGAAGTGGGTCAGGTGGTCGAGCAACGACTCGCTCGCGAGAATGACGTTGCGCACCAGCCTGCCGTTCGGCGTCGGCTCGAGGCCCATCGCATCGGCCAGCGCCATCGCCGCGGCGCTCGACTGCGCGACCGAGCAGATGCCGCAGATGCGCGGTGCGATGACCAGCGCGTCGTGCGGATGTTTGCCGAGCAGCATGCGCTCGAAACCGCGGTAGAGCGGCGCGTTGACCCGCGCCTCGGTCACCCGGCCGTCGGCGATCTCCAGCGCCACTTCGAGGTCGCCCTCGGTCCGGTTGAACGGGCCGACCAGCAGGCGGCTCATTTGATCCGTTTCCGGTACTGCACCGGCGGCACGACGGTGTGATCGGAGACGGCGTTGCGCCTGACGCGGTTCGGCGTCGCCGATTTCGACAGCGAGGCGAGCGCGACGAACCACGCCTTGGGCATGTCGGTCGGCAGACCGGTCGGGATGCCGGCCACCTTCGGCGTCTCGGTGAAGGTATGGCCCGGCTCCTCGAAGCCGGGTGCGGTGCAGTTGATGCAGGCGAACCCACCGCGCAGGCACGAGCCCTCGCCGTGCCAGAGGCGCAGGTTGCAGTCGGCCAGCGCCTGGGTGCCGAGGCAGCCGAGGTTCTCCATCAGGCAGCCGAGCTGCGACGGCTCCTGCGCGCTCGCCTTGAACTCGTAGTACTCGTTGCGCGGGCAGCCGTGGTGGACCAGGTGCTCGGTGTAGAAACGCGGGCGGCCCAGCGCGTCGAGGTCGCCGTCGAAGAACTCGCCCTGCCTGAGCGAGAGCAGCGTCTCGAGCACCCAGCCCGGATGCGTGGGGCAACCGGCGACGTTGATCACCGGCAGGTCGGCTTCGCTGCGGTACCCGTCGCCGAGCAGGCCGCCCGGCACATCGCCCTCGTACTGCAGGCCGCAGGCGTCGGTCTCGTTGCCGCCGGCCGCGCTGACCCCGCCGTAAGCAGCGCAAGTGCCGACCGCGACGGTGTAGCGGGCGACCTCGGCGAGGCGGCGCACCCAGTCGATCATCGGCTCGCCGGTGCCGGAGAGCATGTGGAAGCGCCCGGTGTTGTTCGGGCCGCGCAGCAGCGCCCCCTCGAGGCACAGCACGTCGAGCGGCGTGGAGCCGTCGAGGCAGGCGTCGAGGATCTCGAGTGCCTCGCGCCCACTCGCCTCGCTGAGCGCCGGGTGCCAGAGCAGGTTGATGCCCGCCCCCTCGAGCGCGGTCGCCAGGCCCGGCGACTCCGCACCGAGCAACGCGATGGTGCAGCCACCGCAGCCCGCCGACTGCAGCCACAGCACGTTGAGTGGGCGGTCAGTGGTCACGGCGTCCGGTCAGGCCGAGCCGGTCGAGCTTGCCACGCAGGCCCACGCGCGACAGGCCGAGCTCGCGCGCGACGGCCGTCTTGTTGCCGCGGTGGCGCTGCAGCGCCTCGGTCAGGATGCGCTCTTCGACCGCGTCGAGGCGTGCGCGCAGCGAACCGTCACCGAGGTCGGCCACGGCCGTCGGCGTGACCGGATTCGAGGCGATGCCCTCGACGACGCGCGGCGAGAGCAGCGCGGCACCGAGCTCCTGGCCCTGCGCCAGCGTCAGCATGCGGTAGATCTCGTTCTGCACCTCGCGCGCGTTGCCGGGCCAGCGGTAGCGGCACAGTGCATCGAGTACCTCGGGGCTGAAGTCGCGAGCCGGCTTGCCGAGCTCCTCGACGGCGCGCGCGAGCATGGCACGCGCGATCGGCGGGATGTCCATGGTGCGCTCGCGCAACGGCGCCAGGTGGAGGGTAAAACCGGCGAGGCGGTAGTAGAGGTCGGCGCGGAAGTTGCCGCGCTCGACCTCGGCCTCGAGATCGCGGTTGGTCGCCGAGATCACGCGCACGTCGACACGCCGCGAGCGGGACGAGCCGAGTGGACGGATCTCGCCCTCCTGCAGCACGCGCAGCAGCTTGACCTGCATCGCCGGCGAGGTCTCGCCGATCTCGTCGAGGAAGATGGTGCCGCCGTCGGCCTGCTCGAACAGTCCGACGCGGTCCTCGTAGGCCCCGGTGAACGCGCCGCGCTTGTGGCCGAACAGTTCCGACTCGAGGATCTGGTCGGCGAGCGCACCGCAGTTCTCGATCACGAAGGTCTTGTCCGAGCGGCCGCTGTTGTAGTGGATGGCGCGCGCGAGGAGCTCCTTGCCGGTGCCCGACTCCCCGGTGACCAGCAGCGGGATGTCGTAGCCGGCCACCTGGCGCGCGGTCGCGACCACGCCGTGCAGTGGGCTCGCGGCGTCCATCGCCAGCCGGTTGAAGTCGTAACGCTGGCGCAGCGTGCTGCGCTTGGCGGCGACGCGCTGCTTCAGCACCGGCCCCGTGGTGCGCAACTCGAGATCGAGCCGCGCGTTCTCCTGCTGAAGCCGTTGGAGGTCGACCGCGGCGCGCACCGTCAGCAGCAGCGACTCCGGCTGCCATGGCTTGGTCAGATACTGGTAGATGCCGGCGTCGTTGATGCCGGCGATGATGTCCTCGGTGTCGGTGTAGCCGGAGATGATGATGCGCACCACGTCGGGCCAGCGCTCGCGCACCCGCGTCAGCAGCTCGACGCCCGAGGTGCCCGGCATGCGCTGGTCGCACAGGATCACCTGAACCATCTCGCGCTCGAGGAGCGCCTCGGCCGCGGCCGCGTCGGACGCGGTCAGCACCTCGAACTCCTCCATCAGGATGCGTGCGATCGCCTCCTGCGAACGGACCTCGTCGTCGACGACCAGGACCAGCGGCAGATCGCTCGCGTGTGCCACGCGCTAGGTCTCCAGCCCGCCGCGGGCCGGGTCAGGTGATCGGGTGTCGGTGCAGGTGCGCATGGCCGCCGTGGCTGCTCGTTTCGAGATCGATCGGGACCAGGTGGAGCTGTCCGTGGCGCACACCCGGCTCGGCCATGATCGCGTCGGCGAAGGCGCGTACCTCGCGGGTCGCGCCCTGCAGGATCACCGCTTCCATGCAGTCGTCGTGATCGAGATGGACGTGCAGGGTCGACAGGCTCAGGTCGTGATGCCGGTGCTGCACCTCGGTCAACCGACCCGAAAGCTCGCGCCGGTGGTGGTTGTAGACATAGCTCAGACAGGCGATGCAGGCCGGCGCCTGGTCGCTGTCGAGGCGGTCCTGCTCGAGCTGGCGGCGCAGCAGGTCGCGAAAGGCCTCGGAACGGTTCCGGTAACCCTTGCGATCGATCAATTCGGCCAGCTGCCGGCCGAGCTCGTCATCGAGGGAGATGGTGATCCGCTCCACCCGGCGCGCCCTCCTCGGTACGCATTCCCTGAACCGGGAAGGTAACGGGTCGGGGCCGTTGATGCAATCGCGGACAAACCGAGAAACTGGCACTAACAGCGCGCAATTGCTGGATTTTTCGTCTACAATGGGTCGACAAATCGGCGTTTTCCGCAAGTGCAAAAAAAATGCCCCAAGGGTGTGCATTTGGGGTGATATTAATGTATTATTATGCACCGATAACTTTTATTGATACCCCACCCTACCGCGTGGAATCGTCATGAAGCCGTCGCTCAAGGCCCTGCTGGAAACTTCCCATCTCTATGGCGGCAACGCCACGTTCATCGAGGAGCTGTACGACCAGTACCTCGAGAACCCGAATTCGGTCGCCGAACCCTGGCGGGATTTCTTCGACCGCATGCAGCAGGAGGGGCTGCGCGACCGCTCGCACAGTTCGGTCATCGAGTCATTCCGGCGCAAGGACGGCGGGGGCCGCATCGTGGTCCAGGCCGCTGGCGGGATGGACGCGCGTGCGGCCGAGAAGCAGGCCGCGGTGCTGCGCCTGATCAACGCCTGGCGCGTGCGTGGCCACCAGCTCTCGGCCATCGACCCGCTGCAGCTCAACAAGGAGCTCCACGAGCCGCCGCCGCGCGATCTCGACCCGCTGTTCCATCACCTGACCGAGCAGGACATGGACACGGAGTTCAACACCGGCTCGCTGGTCGCTCCCGAGCGCATGACGCTGCGCGAGATCTTCGACTTCTGCATCCAGGTCTACGGCGGGACCATCGGTGCGGAGTACATGCACATCACCCGCACCCCCGAGAAGCGCTGGATCCAGGCGCGCCTCGAGGGCAGCCGCGCCAAGCTCGAACTGAGCGACGAGCGACGTGTCGCGCTGCTCGAGCGCACCACCGCCGCCGAGGGGCTCGAGCGTTACCTGCACAGCAAGTACGTCGGCCAGAAGCGTTTCTCGCTGGAGGGCGGCGAGTCGCTGATCCCGATGCTCGACGAGATGCTGCAGCGCGCCGGCAGCCACGGCATCAAGGAGACCGCGATCGGTATGGCCCACCGCGGCCGCCTGAACGTCCTGATCAACATCCTCGGCAAGTCGCCGCGCGAGCTGTTCGAGGAGTTCGAGGGCAAGAAGAAGAAGACCGGCAAGGGCTCCGGCGACGTCAAGTACCACATGGGCTTCTCCAGCGACATGGAGACCCCGGGCGGCACGCTGCACCTCGCGCTGGGCTTCAACCCGTCGCACCTCGAGATCATCAACCCGGTGATCGAGGGCTCGGTGCGTGCGCGCCAGCAGCGGCGCGACGACCACACCGGCAAGCAGGTGCTGCCGATCCTGATCCATGGCGACGCGGCCTTTGCCGGCCAGGGCGTGGTGATGGAGACGCTGCAGATGTCCAACACCCGCGGTTACACGACCGGCGGGACGGTGCACATCGTCATCAACAACCAGGTCGGCTTCACCACCTCGAACCCGGTCGACAGCCGCTCGACGTTCCACTGCACCGAGGTGGCGAAGATGGTCCAGGCGCCCATCTTCCACGTCAACGGCGACGACCCCGAGGCGGTGCTGTTCGTTACCCAGCTGGCGCTCGACTACCGCATGGAGTTCGGCAAGGACGTGGTCATCGACCTGGTCTGCTACCGCCGTCACGGCCACAACGAGGCCGACGAGCCGGCGGCGACGCAGCCGACGATGTACCAGATCATCCGCGCCCGCCCGACCACCCGCCAGCTCTACGCCGAGAAACTCACCGAGGCAGGCGTGCTCGCCCCCGGCGAGGGCGACAAGATGGTCACCGCCTACCGCGACGCCCTCGACGAGGGACGCCTGGTGGCCAAGGGCATCGTCGAGTCGAAGCCGTCGAAGTTCTCGGTCGACTGGACGCCCTACCTCGACAAGGAGTGGACCGACGAGGGCGACACGTCGATCAAGCCGGCACGCCTGCGTCAGCTCGCCGACACGCTGCTCGACCTGCCTGAAGGTGTCGAGCTGCATGCGCGCGTGGCGCGCATCTACGCCGACCGGCGCAAGATGGCCGCCGGCGCCGCCCCGGCCGACTGGGGCTTCGCCGAGACCATGGCCTACGCCTCGCTGCTGACCGAGGGCTACCCGGTACGCCTGTCGGGCCAGGACTGCGGCCGTGGCACCTTCTTCCACCGCCACGCCGTGCTGCATAACCAGACCGACGGCAGCAACTACATCCCGCTGCAGAACCTCGCCGAGGACCAGGCGCGCTTCATCGTCATCGACTCGCTGCTCTCGGAAGAGGCGGTCATGGGCTTCGAGTACGGCTTCTCCACCGCCGATCCGACCTCGCTGGTGATCTGGGAGGGCCAGTTCGGCGACTTCGCCAACGGCGCCCAGGTGGTCATCGACCAGTTCATCAGCTCGGGCGAATCGAAGTGGAACCGCCTCTGCGGCCTGGCGCTGTTCCTGCCGCACGGTTTCGAGGGCCAGGGCCCCGAGCACTCCTCGGCGCGCCTCGAGCGCTACCTGCAGCTGTGCGCGGAGTACAACATGCAGGTCTGCGTGCCGACCACGCCGGCGCAGATCTTCCACCTGATCCGCCGCCAGATGGTGCGCAACTTCCGCAAGCCGCTGGTGGTCATGACGCCGAAGAGCCTGCTGCGCCACAAGCAGGCGGTCTCCAGCCTCGAGGAGCTGACCTCGGGCCAGTACCGGACCATCATCGACGAGATCGACGAGATCGACGGCAAGAAGGTCAAGCGCGTGGTGCTGTGCTCCGGCAAGGTCTACTACGACCTGCTCGAGGCGCGCCGTGCGCAGGAACTCGACGACGTCGCGATCGTGCGCATGGAACAGCTCTACCCGTTCCCACGCGAGGCGCTGGTCGAGCTGATGAAGCGCTACCCGAACGCCAAGCAGGTGGTCTGGTGCCAGGAAGAACCACGCAACCAGGGCGCGTGGTACCAGCAGCGTCACCACTACAAGATCTGCATCGGCCCCAAGCGCAAGCTCTACTACGCCGGCCGCAACGCCTCGGCGTCGCCGGCCGCCGGCAGCTTCGCCGAGCACGCCGCGCAGCAGCAGGCGCTGGTCGAGAAGGCGCTGACCGGAAAGTTCGAAACCGCTGAGTAGCCTGGCCCCACGCCCGGCTGCTCGAGACAACCAACCGTAGGGAATGAGAGACTAGACCCATGCGCATCGAAGTCCGTGTGCCCGTGCTTCCAGAGTCGGTTGCGGAGGGAACCCTCCTCAACTGGCACAAGCAACCCGGCGACGCCGTCGCCCGGGACGAGAACCTGGTTGACATCGAGACCGACAAGGTCGTGCTCGACGTCCCCGCGCCACAGGACGGCGTACTGGTCGAGGTCCTCAAGAACGAGGGCGACGAGGTGACCGGCGAAGAGGTCATTGCCGTGCTCGACACCGAGGCCAAGGCCGACGCCGCCGCCCCGGCAGCAGAGGCCCCGGCCGCGGAGGCGAAACCCGCCGCCGCGCCCGACCTGAGCCCGGCGGTACGCAAGCTGGTCGCCGAGCACAACCTCGACCCGAGCAAGATCAGCGGCAGCGGCAAGGGCGGCCGCATCATCAAGGAAGA
>JAACFL010000122.1 GCA_009937385.1 Gammaproteobacteria bacterium
CTGCCGCTGCTGCGCGGCACGGTTGGTGCCAACCTGCGCTATCGCTGGCCCGATGCACCTGACGAGGAGGTGGCCCGGGTGCGCCGCATCTGCGGTCTAGACGACCTGCTGCAGAAGCTGCCGCGTGGCGATCGTTTCAGGGTCCAGGAGGGTGGTCAGAACCTGTCCCTCGGACAGCGCCACCGACTGACTATGGCACGTGCGCTGCTCGGCAAGCCGGCGATCCTGCTGCTCGACGAGTTCGATGCCAACCTCGACGAGGAGACCCGCTCGCTGCTCGACGACGTGCTCGAGGACTACCCGGGGACCGTGGTGATGATCACTCGGGACGAGGGGCGCATCGCGCGCGCTGACTGGGTCTGGCGGCTGGAGGAGGGGCGGATGGTGGAAGATCGCGACCTGCGGAACACCCACGGCACGGAGCGGGCGTCGTGAAGCCGCAACTCCAAGCCGGGATCTGCACGCGGCGCAGCGTCGACGCGACGCTTCCGCTCGATTACTTCGTCTACCTGCCACGCAGCGGTATCCGTGACGGGCGGGTGCTGGTGTCGGTGCACGGCATTTCGCGTAATGCCGAGGAGCACGTCACGGGCTTCGCGCCGTTGGCAGAGCAGTACGGCGCGGCGATCGTCGCGCCGCTGTTCCCGGCCGCGGAGTACCGCCGCTACCAGCGGCTCGGCACGTCCGTGAACGAGTCTCGCGCCGATCTCGCCTTCGATCGCATGCTCGATGACGCCGCGCGGTTGCTCGAGGTCGACCCTTGGCCGCTGAGGCTGTTTGGATTCTCCGGTGGTGGGCAGTTCGCGCATCGCTACGCGCTGTTCTACCCACGCCGAGTGGCGCGCCAGGTGCTCGGCGCGCCCGGCTGGTACACCTTCCCTGATCCGGAGCACCGCTATCCGTTGGGACTGCGCACCGCGCCACCCGAGTGGCCCAAACTGACCTTCAACCCGGGGCGTTTCCTGCGCATCCCGACGCTGGTGCTGGTCGGCGAGCATGACAACCGGCGCGACCGGGAGCTGAATCGCACCCGCCAGGTGGACGTACACCAGGGGCTCGATCGCATGGAACGGGCCGAACGCTGGGTCGGGGCGATGCGCGCGCTGGCGCGCGCCTACGGACTCGGGCCACGGGTCGAACTGTCGGTGGTGCCCGATGCCGACCACGCCTACGCGAGCTACCTCGCAGAGCCTGTTTTCGGCGAGGCCATCTTCCACTTCCTGTTCGATTGATCCGGGCGGCGAGGGGGCGCCCGATCAGTTGCCGAGCTGGTTGCCCTCGATGAAGTTCAGGTAGTCGACGGTCGGCTGGTGCAGGCCGTTCTTGCGCACGATGTACTTGCGGTGGCCACCGCCCAGTCCGCGCACGATGATGCGGCACTTCTCCTCGAGCTCTTCCATCTGCAGGCAGATGCGCCCGTCCTTGCGAACGCGCCAGAAGCCGTGCCGCGTGGTGCCGTTGCGCAGCTGCACCACCTCACCATCGGGGTGGTAGTAGGTCAGGCTCTCGCGTTTCTTGACCACGGTGCGGGTCTCGACGGTCCTGTCGCTGAACAGCTTCACGACCTCTTTGGCCGTGAGGGTGCCCGATGGCAGGCGCACGACGGCAGCGGCATGCGCCTGAACAGAGATCAGACCGAGCAGCAGGGCGCAGGTGGCGAGGAGGAGATTACGGGGTATGGGGCGCATGAACTGGTTTCACTTCCGTTGTGCTTGCTCGATCACAGCCTGAGCGGGTTACCTGGTGTGAACGAGATGTAGCGCACGACCGGACGATGGTCGCCGTTCTTCCTGACCACGTACTTCACGTGGGTGTCTCCCGCCCGGACGATGGCGTGGCACGACTCCTCGTGGTCGCCGACCTGCTGGCAGAGACGTCCGTTCTTGCGTACCCGCCAGGTGCCCTTGCGCACTTCGCCATTACGCAAACGGCGTATCTCGCCGTTGGCCATGTAGTAAGTCTCGCGCACCGTGCCTTTGGAAAACGTGACCGATTTCACCGTCTGACCGGTAAACAGGGCGCGGATCTCGGCAGCGCTCAGCGCACCTTCGGGTGGTGCGACGCGGTTTGGACTCGCGCAGCCTACGACGAGCAGCGATGTGAGGAGCAGGGGGACGATCCCTGGACGCAGCATGGAATGACTCCTTGTCGTTCCGGACCCGGCCGGACCTTGGGCCGGATAGTGGTGACAATATGCCGGTCTGCAGCAGGCAGTGCAAGCGGATCCGGAGATGGCGGAGAATGGGGCTCGAGCGAGGTGTCGATGCGTCGCAGAGCCCTCTAACACGTGGGCATAATTGGCACTCATGGCCTCAGCCGCGCCCTACCACGAGGAACACATCCGGTGACACCACGCAGACACCTGATTGCCCTGCTGCTGTTATTCGTCACGGCGCCCATGGCGACGCTCATGGCCGCACCGCCCCCACCGGTGCTGGGTGCGCTTGCGAACGCCACCTACCCGGGAATCGAGGAGCAGCCCGTCACGCTGCACGACGGGGTCTGGGAGGGCGAACCCTATGTGGAAGGTGGCGCATCTCGACCTCGCGTGGTGCTGGTGCCCGGGTTTCGCATCGTGGGTGATCTCGACGGCGACGGCGCATCCGAGGCGGTGGTGATGCTGGCCGCAACCGGTGGTGGCTCTGGAAACTTCAAACACCTCGCCGTCGCCAGCCGGGCCGAGAACGGCGACGCGACCGTGCGCGCCGTCGCGCCGCTCGGCGACCGCGTGCAGGTGCGCTATGCGCGAATCGAGTCCGGCGAACTGCTGATCGATACCGTCGAGGCGGGCGACGGCGACGCGGCGTGCTGCCCCGGCACCAAGCGACTGCGTCGCTGGCGATGGTCGGCGGACACGCTCGACGAGGGGCCGGTCACCGAATCGGGGCGCCTGGGTCCCGAAGACCTCGGAGGCGGTATCACCTGGCGCCTGACGCACCTCGACCGCGATGTCGCGATCGGCACCTACAACCCGCCGACGCTGGTCTACGACCAGGGCAAGGTCACCGGCTTCGCCGGCTGCAACCGCTACTTCGGTTCCGTGGCCGAGGGGGAGTTTCCCGGAGGACTGGAGACCGGGCCGCTTGGCACGACCCGCAGGGCCTGCGACCCGGACGCGATGGCTCTCGAGTCCGATTACCTGCGGCATCTCGACACGGTCTTCCGCTTGCGCGTCGGCACCATGCTGTTCGTGGCCGACTGAACGATGCTCCGTCAAGTTCGGATCAGGGTCCGAGAGGTCATTCTCGACTGGGCCACCGTGGCCTGCTGGACGATGTGACCGCGACAATTCTCGCGGCACAGTATGAGGATGCCTGTTCTGTGCGCCGTTCGCTGATACGCTGGTTGGCAACCCTGGCGCTGTTACTGCTGTTCTCATCCGGGCTCGGCGTCGTCGGACGTGCGCTCAGGTCAGGGCGGTTCGAGAGCAGGCAGGCAGCGGGTGCAGTGGGAGATCAGGCGCGCGTGGGGGGCGTGGTCCCTTTTGTGCCGGTCGATGCCAGGAAATGCGGGTTCCCAATTCGCCCTAACAATGCGGGCAAGCGAAAACAAATGCCCCCCGTTTCGTTGCTCGCGGCGTTAGCCGCGATCGCTTATGCTCGTCCTGAGAACAGCGATTTTCACGGGGAACGGCATGCAAAACGTGATTTCGAACCGCCTGGCCACGACGGTGAAGACCGTTTTTGTGACCGCCATGCTGTCCCTGGCGAGCACCGCCGCCGCTGCCGTGATGCCGGTGCAGGGGCAGGGGATCGTCGAACGACCGATCGGTGGTGGCGGTTTCTACGGGCAGCCGAGTGTCGTCAGCGAGGGGTTCTTCGAGGCGCATCCGGGCCGCGATGGTCAACTCTGGATCCTCGACCGCCAGACCGGCCGGGTTCGTAGCTGCGCTCCACCCGACGCCGCAGACCAGCCGCCGCGCTGCTCGCCGTGGAGCCAATAGACGGCTTCAGGCGGTAGCTGGGGGGCTGCGCTTGCCGCGACGGCGGATGTTGAGCACCTCGACACCGGTCGCGAACGCCATCGAGAAATAGAGGTAGCCCTTCGGCACGTGCTGATCGAAGCCTTCGGCCACCAGCATCGCACCGACCAGCATCAGGAAGCTCAACGCCAGCAGCTTCAGCGACGGATGGCGCTCGACCATGTCGCCCAGCGGCTTGGCGAAAAAGAACATCACGCCGACCGCGATCAGGATCGCGGTGACCATCACCTCGACGTCGCGCGCCAGGCCGACCGCCGTGATCACCGAATCGAGCGAGAAGACGATGTCGATGATGGCAATCTGGGCGACCACCAGCACGATGCCGTGCAGTGCCTTGACCGTCGGCGGCTCGCCGTGTTCCGCCTCGACATCGACGTAGATCTCGTTCGCCGCCTTCCACAGCAGGAACAGGCCGCCACCGATCAGCACCAGGTCGCGGCCACTGATCTCTTCACCGAACAGCGTGAACAGCGGATCGGAGAGCTTCATCACCCAGGTCAGCGACAGCAGCAGGCCGATGCGGGTGAGCCCGGCGAAGGCCAGGCCAAGGAAACGGGCCCGATCGCGCAGGGGCTCCGGCAGGCGCGAGACCAGCAGAGTCAGGAAGATGATGTTGTCAACGCCGAGGACGATCTCGAGCGCGGTCAGGGTGATCCTCCCAGTCGCTTGCGTTCGAGTCGGCGCATGAATTCTTCCATGATGATGCGGTAGAGGTCGTCGCCGAGATAGGCGTCCTCGACCCGCGCCTCGATGCTCGGGTTGTCATTGACCTCGATGATGCAGACCCGTTCGCCGTCCAGCTTGATGTCGACGCCGTATAGGCCGTTCCCGATAAGGTTCGCGGCACGCGTCGCAGCACGCACCACCGGCCTGGGGGCGTCATGCACCGCTAGGGTCTTCCAGCCGCCTGACTTGCCCTTGCCGCTCGGTGAGTGATCGTAGATCTGCCAGTGGCCGCGAGACATGAAATACTGGCTTGCGTAGATCGGCTTGCGGTTGAGAATGCCGATACGCCAGTCGAACTCGGTGTAGATGTACTCCTGGACCAGGAGCAGCGCCGATTCGCGGAACAGGCGCTTGGCGTCGGCGCGCAGCTCCTCGAGGTTCTCGGCCTTCGACACGCCACGTGAGAAGGAACCGTCCGGGATCTTCAGCACCAACGGGAAGCCGAACTCTTCGGCGGCCTCGTCGAGATCCTGCTTGCGCTCGCGGCTGACGATGCGCGTCCCCGGCGTCGGCAGCTTGTTGGTACGCAGCAGGTCGGCGAGGTAGACCTTGTTGGTGCACCTGAGGATCGAGTCAGGATCGTCGATGACGATGAGTCCCTCGGCCTCGGCCTTCTTCGCAAAGCGGTAGGTGTGGTCGTCGATCGCGGTGGTGGCACGGATGAACAGCGCATCGAACTCCCCAACGCGCAGGAAATCGCGTCGGGTGATCAGCTCCACGTCGAAACCCAGCCCACGGCCGGCACGCATGAAGCGCTTGATCGCGGTGTTGTCGCTGGGCGGGAACTTCTCCTCGGGGTTGACCAGGATCGCCATGTCGTAGCGGTGGCGCTTGCGTGTCTTCGGCTTGCGCCACACTTTGCGGCTGAAGCGGTCGAGTGCCGTGGCGAAGCGGTCCTCTTCGGCGCCTTCGAGTGCGTGGATCGAGCCACTGCTGAGCTGGTGGATGATCCAGTCCTCGCCACTGCGGCGGAAGGTGACCTCTAGGATGGGGCAGGGGAACTGCTCGAACAGCTGGCGGGCAAAACGCTCCAGCGCGGGATCCGCAGCCTGGCCAAAGTAGAACTGCAGGGTCAGCTCGGCGGTGCTCGCGACCTCGCTGCCGAGCAGCTGGCCGAGGCTCCTGTTCAGGTCGCTGATGCCGAGACCGTAGATCGCCTTGCGCGACAGGTCGTTGATGGTGCGCACCGACGGGATCACGCGCTGGCCACGCGCCTCGGCCAGCAGCGAGCAGTAGTAGCCGTTGCTCAGGTACCTGGTGCTGCGGCACAGGTTGATCACCTGGTTGCCTGGGGCGTTGCTCACGTCCTCGCCCTGCGCGAGGTAGGACTGCACCGGGATCACCTGCTCGCTGGGGTAGTAGGCGCGCCAGTCCTTCTCCTTTTCGACGACGATCAGCAGGTCGGCCATGGTGCCCTCCCGGGCGGTTGGCGTGGGTGCCCGAATGCGCTTCGTGTGCGGTCGGGGCGGGCAGTATAGTAGGGACGCGCACGTCCGGTGCGCCAGTGCTGCATGGCGAAAATTTCCGATGAGCGCAGTGACCTCCAGACCCCGCAGGCGGCCCCCCGCGACGTCCCGGGCGACCCGTTACCGTGAGGCAGGCAGGGGCGATGTCGACGCCCTGGCCGCGCTCGAGGTGCGCTGCTTCGACACCGACCGGCTGAGCCGGCGCAGCTTCCAATGGATGATCCGGCGTGGCAATGGCTGGCTGGAGCTGGTAGAGGACGGCGAAGGACTGCTCGGCTACGTGCTGGTGCTGTTCCACAAGGGCACGTCGCTCGCACGCCTCTACTCGATGGCGGTCGACGCGAGGGCGCAGGGGCAGGGGTTGGGGCGCCGACTTCTGGAACGCGCCGAGGCCGAGGCGCGGCAGCGTGGCTCGGTCTACATGCGCCTCGAGGTGCGCCCGGACAACGCCCCGGCGATTGCCCTCTACGAGTCGCTCAGCTACCGCAAGTTCGCGGTCTTCGACGACTACTACGAGGATCACAGCGACGCGTTGCGCTACGAAAAACGGGTGCACACCTTCCGGGGCCTGGAGCGCAAGCGCATCCCGCTCTACGTGCAGACCACCGAGTTTACCTGCGGGCCGGCCTCGCTGATGATGGCGATGCGCGCCCTCGATCCGGGCGCCACGTGCACGCGCAGCCTGGAATTGCAGCTCTGGCGCGAGGCGACGACCATCTTTATGACCTCGGGTCATGGCGGCTGTGGTCCGCACGGGCTGGCGCTCGCAGCCTGGCGTCGCGGTTTCCGGGTCGAGCTGTTTCTCAACGACCCCAAACCGCTGTTCACCGAAGGGGTGCGCAACCCGGAAAAGAAGGTGGTGCTCGAACTGGTCCATCACGACTTCGTCGAGCAGCTGGAGCAGACCGACGTAGTCGTCGAGGAGCGTGCCGTGAGCACTGCCGAGCTGGCGGAGCGTATCCGCGACGGGGCGATGCCCCTGGTGCTGATCAGCGCCTACCGATTCACTCGCAACAAGAGCCCGCACTGGGTGCTGTTGACCGCGGTCGACGACGATTTTTTCTACCTCCATGATCCGGACGTCGACATCGACGAGGACAAGACGGCGCTCGACAATAGCTACGTGCCGGTCGCGCGGACCGACTTCGAGCGGTTCGCCGTGTTCGGCCGGCGCGCACTGCGCGCGGCGGTGGTGCTGTACCGACGAGATGGGCGGCGTGTTAGATCTAAATAAAATTAATTATTATATGTAACTTATTGTATTAAATGGATAGAACAGAACGTTTCTACCGCATCGACCGGCTGCTTCGCGAGCGCCGTAGCGTCCCGCTCAAGCGCTTCCTCGAGGACCTGGAGATCTCGCGCGCGACCTTCAAGCGCGACCTGGAGTATCTGCGCGACCGCTTCAATGCACCGATCGTCTTCGACCGCGAGGTGGGTGGCTACCGCTACGACGAGGCCGAGGGCGAGCCGCGTTTCTCGCTCCCCGGACTCTGGTTCAGTGCCGGGGAACTGCATGCGCTGGCCACCCTCGAGCAGCTGATCGAGGGACTCCAGCCGGGCTTGCTCGCACCGCACATCGGCCCCCTCAAGGCGCGCCTGCAGGCGATGCTCGGTGCGAGCTCCGCCGGGGCCGAGAGTGTCGCCCAGCGTGTCCGCCTGCTCGGCATCGGCCAGCGTCGGGTCGAACCGGCCCATTTCGAGGTGCTGGCCGGTGCACTGTTCAGTCGACGTCGCCTGCGCCTGCGTCACTTCAACCGCGGCACCAACGCGCACACCGAGCGCGACGTCTCACCCCAACGCCTCGTTCACTACCGCGAGAACTGGTATCTCGACGCGTGGTGTCACCTACGCGACGCCTTGCGCAGCTTCGCCGTGGATGCCATCGAGAGCGCCGAGGTGCTCGATGCGACCGCCCACGAGGTGACCGACGAGGTCCTGGATGCGCACGTTGCTGGCGGCTACGGCATCTTCACCGGGGCTCCCAGGGAGATGGCACGGCTGCGCTTCACCCCGGAACGGGCTCGCTGGGTCGCAGCAGAGCAGTGGCACCCCGATCAGCAGACGGCCTGGTTGCCGGACGGTGGCTACCGTCTCGAGGTGCCGTATAGCGACGATCGCGAGCTGGTCATGGACATCCTCAAACACGGCCCCGATGTCGAGGTCGAGGGCCCGGACGAGCTGCGCCGGCGGGTGCGTCGGTTGCTCGAGGCGGCTCTGCACAGCTACCCGTGAGTCGAACCCGCCAGGCTCACCCGGTGAGCCCGTGACGGTGGTATCGTGAACTCACCCTGACGCGGATGCGCCACGCGATGACCCGATGCCAGAACTGACCGCGACCCACGTCCTGCTGCTGCTCTTCTCCGGCGCGCTGGTCGGTGCCGCGGTGGTACTGCTGCGTGGCATGGGGCGCGAGACGACAACGGTCGATGCCGCCCGGGAACGCTTCACGGCCGCGCTCGAGGCCGAGCGCGCACTGCACGCCGAGAGAATCGATGCCGCCAACGCCGACCTCGAGGCGGCCAACGCAGAGCGCAACCGGCTGCGCGAGGAGCTCCGCGCGCTCGGCGAGCAGGTCACGGCCCTGCGCGAAGACCGGGCCCGGCTCGAGGCGCGTGCCGAGGCCCAGCAGCGCCATGACCAGGAGCGCCTGCAGGAGCTCGAGAACGCACGCAAGCGCATGAGCGACGAGTTCCAGAACCTTGCCAACCGGATCCTCGAGGAGAAGGGCAAGGCACTCGGTGAGCAGAGTCGCAGCAGCCTCGACGCGCTGCTCAAGCCGGTGCGCGAACAGCTCGAGGGATTCCGCAGGCGAGTCGACGAGGTCCATCACCAGGACGTCCAGCAACGCGCCGCACTGCAGGGGCAGCTCGACCTTCTCAAGCAGCTCAACCAGCAGATGAACGACGAGGCGCGCAACCTCACGCGCGCGCTGAAGGGTGACAAGAAGGCCCAGGGCAACTGGGGCGAGCTGGTGCTCGAGCGGGTGCTCGAACAGTGCGGCCTGCGTGCCGGCCACGAGTACGAGTTGCAGGGCAGCTACCGCGATGCAGACAACCGCTTGCTGCGTCCCGACGTCGTCGTCCACCTGCCGGAGGGCAAGGAGATCGTCATCGACTCCAAGGTGTCGCTGGTCGCCTGGAGTGACTACGTCGCCGCCGAGGACGAGGTCGGGCGCGAGCGCGCGCTGCGCGCCCATGTCGCGGCCGTGCGCAACCACGTCAACGCGCTCAGTGCCAAGGACTACACCGACCTCAAGGGCGTGCGCTCGCTCGACTTCGTACTGATGTTCATGCCGATCGAGGCGTCGTTCATGGCCGCGTTCCAGCACGACGAGAAGCTGTTCGGCGACGCCTTCGAGAAGCGCATCGCGGTGGTCACGCCGACCACGCTGCTCGCGACCATGCGCACCGTCGAGAGCCTGTGGCGTAACGAGCGCCAGAACGAGAATTCGGTACGTATCGCGGATCAGGCGGGCCGGGTCTACGACAAGCTGCGCGGCTTCCTGGAGGATTTCGAGAGGATCGGCAGCCAGCTTGCCACGGTGCAGCGCAGCTTCGACGGGGCGCGCAAGAAACTGACCGAGGGCCGCGGCAACCTGTTGAGCCAGGCCGAGTCGTTCCGTGAGTTGGGCATCAAGGTGCGCAAGACGATCCCGCGTTCGCTGCTCGACGATGCCGACGCTCCCGACGAAGATAACGACGAAGCCACGTCACCACGCGAGGGGACCACCGGCGGGGACTGAGTTCGTCTTCTCCACGACCTGTCCGCGTCGCCTGAGCAACTGCGCCAGCGCAATGTCCTCATGATGGCTGCCGGTTTACCATGACCTGTCGTTCACACGAGGAAGGCAAGAGGTGGCCCGCGCATGAGCGTTCGCCGGTTGTCGTTGCTCTGCCTGCTGCTGGTCGTGCTGACCGCGCTGTTTGCTGCGCTCTGGTCGTTCGGCCTCGAAGACCTGCTCGATCCCTACCTGCCGGGAGAGCATGTTGCCGAGAACGATGCCGAGCGCTGGGAGTTCGTGGTTATCACCACGCTGCTGGTCGCCAGCGTCGCCGGCCTGATGCTGCTCTCGGGGCTCCAGGCACTGCGCCTCAGCGAGGGAAGGCAGCAGGTCGAGGCTCTGGTCTACCAGGGTTTCATGAGCGATCCCGGGGCGGCATTCACCGCCGACGGCGAGCGTATCGTGATCGCCGAGAATGCCCGCTGCGAAGCGCTGCTCGGGCCCCACTTCGGGTCGCTTCGTGGCCGTTCGTTCCACGAGCTGCTGCCGATCGACCTGACCGACACCCGCTATCTCGAACTCGAGATCAGCCTGCGCGACAACAACCACTGGCGCGGCGAATTTGTCGCCCGTGGCCATCAGGGTGAAGTGCGCCTGGACGTCGAACTGGTGATGCTGCAAACCCCTTCGGGTGTCACCACCTCGGTGCACGGGCGCATTCACGGCATCGAGTCGCTGGTTGCATCGCAGCCCAACCTCGAGGCTGTCGAGTCCTGATCCCGAAACTTCTCTGCCCAGGCTCATCCACTGAGCCCTCGGCCGGCGCATCCTTCCTGCACCACCCATGCAGGAGAGTGCCATGGCCAACGACCTCGCCCAGTTCCAACGCCGTGCATGGCTGCGTGCGGTAGCACGTCGCCTGACGGTTTCGCGATCGCGGCGCTTGCTCGAAGCGCTCGGACGCCACCTGGTGCCGGTGCAGCGCCGGCGCCGCGCACTGCTTCGTGCCACCCTGGTCCGGCTCTGAACCAGGAGCTCTGGACGGCGTGATTGCCGCAGTGCACTACGTGGTTCCACGAATTGTTATCCGACTCCACGAGGCCTACGGTCATTTCAGCAAGGAGGAGGAGTGCGATGAAATCGACCCGTCTCAACGGGCTGCACTCGCTGTCGCTGACCGGTTACCTGTTCGGGATGCTCTACGATTGCCCGACCGGTTGCGGCAAGTCATGCCCGCTCTACGGTGTTCGCCAGATCGATCACGCCACGACGTTCTTCTACCTCAAGTCGCTGAGCCGCGACGACAAGCTGTGGCTGATCTACCGCTACGAGCACTGCCCGGTACGACTCGGCATGAATGCGCCTGAATCGCAACATCGGCCTGGCGGCGAGATCAGCTACGGTTTTGGCAAACAGGTAATCCTGAGCGCCTGAGGCTCGCGGGAACCGGCCACCCGGACGCGGCGGCCGGGACAGGGGTACCATATTGCCCTGGTACCTGCTGCCGAAGGCCTGTCGTGATCAACTTCTGCCGAAGTCGCCAGTCGCATCCACCCCAGATCCTCCTCTTCGCCATCCTCGGCCTGCTGCTCTCGACGGTGTCGGTCGATGCTGCGGCGGTGGAGGGCGATCCGGGCGTGTTGCTGGTCGCGGCTCCCGGGCACGGTGGCGAGGCGTTTCGCGAGACGGTGTTGCTGCTC
>JAACFL010000123.1 GCA_009937385.1 Gammaproteobacteria bacterium
GGATTGAAGTCCGACCCACAAACAGTCGGGCCGTGATGCCCCCACGGATCGGCCGCCACGCCTGAACGGCCCGTGCTAGGCTTGTTCGTAACGCATGCCCGGCCGCCACGCGGCCGTTCCATGACATGGACGCCAACCAGAATCCCTACCTCCTGCTGATCAGCATCCACGGCCTGGTCCGCGGCCGCGAACCCGAACTCGGCCGCGACGCCGACACCGGCGGCCAGGTGAAGTACGTGCTCGAACTCGCCGAGGCGCTCGCGGCACGTGACGACGTCGGCCGCGTCGACCTGGTCACGCGCCTGATCGACGACCCATCGGTCGACCCCGACTATGCCGAGTCCGAGGAGCCACTGGCCAACGGCGCCCGGCTGGTGCGCATCCCGTGCGGCCCCGACGGCTACATCATCAAGGAGCAGCTCTGGGACCACCTCGACAGCTTCGCCGACAACCTGCTCGAGTGGCTGCGCGGCCAACCGCGCGCTCCGGACCTGGTCCACAGCCACTACGCCGATGCCGGCTACGTCGGCACCCTGATCGCGCGCCAGCTCGACATCCCGCTGGTGCATACGGGTCATTCACTGGGCCGGGTCAAACGGCGCCGGCTGCTCGCCAGCGGCGTCGACGGCGAGGCGATCGAGTCGCGCTTCAACATGGCGCGGCGCATCAACGCCGAGGAGGAGACACTGGCGGTCGCCGAACTGGTGGTCACCAGCACCCGGCAGGAGATCGAGGAGCAGTACGCCCTCTACGACGGCTACACCCCGGAACGCATGCAGGTGGTGCCACCCGGCGTCGACCTGGCGCGCTATCACCCACCGGAAGTCGACGACAGCGACGAACCGCTGGCTGAACGCTTCAACCGCTTCCTGCGCGACCCCGCCAAGCCGTGCGTGCTGGCCCTGTCACGCCTGGACCGGCGCAAGAACAACGTCACCCTGGTCGAGGCGTTCGGCGGCTCGAAGGCGCTGCGCGAGCGCGCCAACCTGTGGCTGCTGATCGGCACCCGCGACGATCCCGACACCCTCGACGAGGAGTCGCGGCTGATCTTCGACGAGGTGCTGCATGCCATCGACCGCCTCGACCTGTATGGCGAGATCGCCTACCCGAAGCGGCTGTCCGGTGACGAGATCACGGCCTGCTACCGGCTCGCCACGGCGCGTGGCGGGGTGTTCGTCAACCCGGCACTGACCGAGCCGTTCGGCCTGACGCTGCTCGAGGCGGCCGCCAGCGGCCTGCCGCTGGTCTCCACCGAGGACGGCGGGCCACGCGACATCGTGGCCAACTGCCGCAACGGCGAACTGGTCGACCCGCTCGACCCCGAGGCGATCGCCGCCGCCCTGCTCGGCCTGCTCGACGACCGTGAGCGTTGGGAGACGTGTGCCGCCAACGGCCTGGCCGGCGTACGCGAGCACTACTCCTGGTCCGCGCATGCGGCGAGCTACCGCCGGGCGATCACGCCGCTGCTCGACGCCGCACGCCCGGCCGCACCGCCGGTCGCCGCGCGCCGTCCGCAGCTGCATCACGACCGTGCGCTGTTTACCGATCTCGACCTGAGCCTGATCGGCGACCCCGAGGCGCTCGCCGAGCTGGTCGCGCGGCTGCAGCGTGCACGCAAGGCGTGCGCGTTCGCGATCTGCACCGGGCGCCGGCTCGATGCCGCGCTGCGCCTGCTGCGTAAGCACCGTGTGCCGCAGCCCGACGTGCTGGTCACCAGCCTCGGCACGGCGATCCACTACGCTCCGCACCTGACCGAGGACACCTCGTGGCGGGCGCACATCGACCGCGACTGGAACCCGGCCGCGGTGCGGCGCGTGCTCGCCGACCTGCCCGGCCTCGAGCCGCAGCCCGATCGCGAACAGAGCCGCTTCAAGCTGAGCTGGTACATCGACCCCGAACTCGCCCCCGAACCCGGTGAGTTCGACCGCCTGCTGCGCCAGGCCGAGCTCGCCGCCAACCACTACGTATCGTTCGGTCAGTACCTCGACGTGGTGCCGTCGCGTGCCTCGAAAGGCTTTGCACTGCGTTGGGTGGCGACCCGCTGGGGCATCCCGCTCGAGCGCATCCTCGCCACCGGCGGCTCCGGAGCCGACGGCGACATGCTGCGCGGCAACACCCTCGGCGTCATCGTCGCCAACCGCCACCAGGAGGAGCTTGCCGACCTGACCGAGTTCGAGCAGGTCTACCTCGCCGACCAGGCCCACGCGGCGGGCATCCTCGAGGCGATCGCCCACTACGGTCTGCTCGACGGGGACGGTTCTGGCGCATGAGCCGGCTGCTGCTATGCACCGACCTCGACCGGACGCTGCTGCCGAACGGCCCGCAGTCGGAGTCGCCCGACGCGCGCCTGCGCTTCGCGGCGCTCGCCGCACGGCCCGAGGTGATGCTCGGCTTCGTCACCGGACGCCACCGCGAGCTGGTCGAACAGGCGATCGCCAACTACCGCCTGCCGGTGCCCGACTACGTCATCGCCGATGTCGGCACGACGCTGCTCCGCGTCGAGGACGGCGCGTGGCGGGTCGACGACGCCTGGCGCGGGCGCCTGGCACTCGACTGGTCCGGTCACGCCCGTGACGAGGTGCGCCGCCTGCTCGGCGAGTTCGCCGACCTGCGCCCGCAACCGGCCGATCGCCAGGGTGAGTTCAAGCTGAGTTTCTTCCTGCCGCTCTACCGTGATGCCGACGCAATGCTCGCCGACATCGAGCGCCAGCTCGCCGCAAGCGGTCTCGCCGCGCGCGCGATCTACAGCGTCGACGAGCCCAACGGCATCGGCCTGGTCGACATACTGCCCGCCTCGGCGAGCAAGCGGCACGCCATCGAGTTCCTCGCTGCCGAGCTCGGCTTCGCCGCGGACGAGATGCTGTTCGCCGGCGACAGCGGCAACGACCTCGACGTGCTCGCCAGCCCGGTCCCGGCCGTGCTGGTTGCCAATGCCAATGACGCGGTGCGCATCTCGGCCCTCGCACGGTCCGAAGACGCCGGGCACCGCGCGCAGCTGCACGTCGCCAGCGGCGGCCTGCTCGGCATGAACGGCAACTACGCCGCCGGCATCCTCGAGGGTGTGGCCCACTTCCACCCGGAAGCGATCGCATGGTTCGCCAAGGCCGCATGAACGCCGCCCCCCCGGTGCTGTTTGGCGAGGTGCTGTTCGACCGCTTCCCGGACGGCAGCAGCGTGCTCGGCGGCGCGCCGCTCAACGTTGCACTGCACCTGCAGGCGTTCGGCCTGGCGCCGCTGCTGCTCTCCGCGGTCGGCGTCGACCTGCTCGGCGAGCAGATCCTCGCGCGCATGGAGGCCGCCGGCCTCGACACCACCGGTGTCGCCGTCGACCCGCAGCACCCGACCGGCACCGTCGAGGTGGCGCTGGCCGACGACGAGCCGACCTTCACGATCACCCCCGACGTCGCCTGGGACTGCATCGACGTCGAGCGCGCGCCGGCGCAGGCCGGACTGCTCTACCACGGCAGCCTGGCGCTGCGGAGAGTTTCCGCGCGCACCGCGTTCGCCCGGCTGCGCGAACGGCTCGCCGCCCCGGTGTTCCTCGACGTCAACCTGCGTGCCCCGTGGTGGTCGCGCGGCGAAGTGCGCGAACTCATCGGCACGGCACGCTGGGTCAAGCTCAACCACGACGAACTCGACGCGCTGGCCGACGGCGGCGACGAACCGTCAAGGGCCGCCGAACTGCTCACGCTCGGTGATCTCGAGCTGGTGGTGGTCACCCGCGGCGCTGACGGAGCCGCCGCCTATTCGCATGACGGCGCACCCATCGAGGTCGTGCCGGAGCGTGCCGCCGAGGTGGTCGACACCGTCGGTGCCGGCGACGCCTTCGCCAGCGTGCTGATCTGCGGGCTGGTGCGAGGCTGGCCGCTGACGACTACGCTGGACCGTGCCCAGGCCTTCGCCAGCCGGATCGTCGCCTGCCGCGGCGCGGTGCCCGAGGACCCAGGGTTCCACGCCCCCACGCTCGCCTCCTGGGAGAATGCATGAGCCCCACCGATCGCTGGTTCGAACAGCTGCTGCGCTTCCTCGCCGACGAGCGCCAGCAGGCGCACCGGGCGCTGCACCGCCTGGCCCGGCACGAGGGACCGTTCCTGCTGCGCACCGAGCTGCAAGACGCCTTCGCCGCCGCCTGCGCCGAGGAGGATGACGGCGCACTCGCCGACAGCCCCCTGGGTCCGCTGTTCCGCTGGGCCCAGGAGGCGGCCCACGACGGTGCCTGGCTGCAGTTCGCGCTGCGTTCGCAGATCGGTCGCTGGGACTACCTGCGCATCCACCTGGAGACGATGGCCGCCGAGCGCATCGACACCGCCAGCTACCTCGCCTTCAAGGAGCGGCTGGTCACCGGCCAGGCCGCCGACTGGACCCTCGAGGTCGACCTTGCGCCGTTCGCCCGCGAGTTCCCGCGCATGCACGAGACCGGCTCGATCGGCCGCGGCGTCGAGTTCCTGAACCGGCGACTGTCGAGCCAGCTGTTCATCGAGCAGGGGCGCGGCGCCCAGCGCATGTTCGAGTTCCTGCGCGTGCACCGGCACCGCGACCGGCCGCTGATGCTCAACAACGGCATCGACGATGTCCACGCCCTGCGCGCCGCGCTGCGCGACGCGGTCGAGCAGCTGGCCGGGATGCCGGCCTCGACCCCGTGGTCCGAGCTCTCCGACGCCCTGCGCGTGGCCGGTTTCGAGGCCGGCTGGGGGCGTGACGCCGAGGGCGTGCGCGACACCATGCAGCTGCTGCTCGACGTGCTCGAGGCGCCCTCGCCCGACCAGCTCGAAAGGCTGCTTGCGCGGATCCCGATGATCTTCTCGATCGCGATCCTGTCGCCGCACGGCTGGTTCGGCCAGTCGGGGGTGCTCGGGCGTCCCGACACCGGCGGCCAGGTGGTCTACATCCTCGACCAGGTGCGCGCGCTGGAGCACGAGATGCGCGAGCGCCTGGCCACGCAGGGCCTCGAGATCGAGCCGCAGATCGTCGTCGTCACCCGCCTGATACCCGAAGCCGAGGGCACCCACAGCGACCAGCACCTGGAAGCGATTGCCGGCACCCGCAACGCGCGCATCCTGCGCGTGCCGTTCCGCGACGCCGCCGGCGAAGTGCACCCGCGCTGGATCTCGCGCTTCGAGATCTGGCCGTGGCTGGAGCGCTTCGCGATCGATGCCGAGCGCGAGCTGGTCGCCGAGCTCGAGGGCCGCCCCGACCTGATCCTCGGCAACTACTCCGACGGCAACCTGGTCGCGACGCTGCTCGCGCAGCGCCTCGGCGTCACCCAGTGCACCATCGCCCACGCGCTCGAGAAGTCCAAGTACCTCTACTCGGATCTCTACTGGCAGGACAACGACGCCCAGTACCACTTCGCCTGCCAGTTCACCGCCGACCTGGTGGCGATGAACACCGCCGACTTCATCATCACCTCGACCTACCAGGAGATCGCCGGCACCGCCGACACCGTCGGCCAGTACGAGACCCACACCGCGTTCACGCTGCCCGGCCTCTACCGCGTGGTGCACGGCATCGACGTCTTCGACCCCAAGTTCAACATCGTCTCGCCCGGCGCCGATCCCGGGGTCTACTTCCCGGCCAATGACCGCGAGCGGCGCCTGACCCACCTGCACGAGTCCATCACCGACCTGATCGACGGCGCGCCGGCCGACGACAAGCGCGGCCAGCTCGCCGAGCCGGACAAGCCGCTGCTGTTCACGATGGCGCGCATGGACCGGATCAAGAACGTCACCGGGCTGGTCGAGTGGTATGCGAACAGCCCGACGCTGAGAGACGAGGCGAACCTGCTGATCGTCTCAGGCCACGTCGACCCGGCACGCTCGGGCGATACCGAGGAGCGCGAGCAGATCCACGCCATGCACGCACTGATGGATGCCCACGGCCTCGACGGCCAGGTGCGCTGGCTCGGGATGCAGCTCGACAAGGACTTCGCCGGCGAACTCTACCGTGTGGTCGCCGACCGGCGCGGGGCGTTCGTGCAACCGGCGCTGTTCGAGGCGTTCGGACTGACGGTGATCGAGGCCATGGCCACCGGGCTGCCGACCTTCGCCACGTGCTACGGCGGTCCGCTCGAGATCATCGAGGACGGTCGCTCAGGTTTCCACATCGATCCCAACGACGGTTCCGACGCGGCAGCGCGCATCGCCGGCTTCCTCGCCAGCTGCCGCGACGAACCGGGCGGGTGGGACGCGATCGCGAACGGCGCGCTGGCACGGGTCGAGGCGCGCTACACCTGGGCGCGCTATGCCGAGCGGCTGATGACGCTGTCGCGGGTCTACGGCTTCTGGCGCTACGTCACCGACCTCGACCGCGCCGAGACCCAGCGCTACCTCGAGATGTTCTACGGCCTGCAGTACCGGCCGCTGGCCGCGGCGATCGGTGCGGCGAACGACGCATAGCGCGAACGCGCATGCGTTAGGACAAGGGGTCAGAGTACGCTTACTCTGACCCCTCCCGACGACGTACCGGACAACACCCAGCCGGAATTCTGATGTGGGTCGGGCTTCAGCCCGACATGAGGCCGCGTCGGGCTGAAGCCCCACCTACAACAGAGGCCTTGCCAGGGCCCTACTCGATGATCTTGTTCAGCGGCGTCTCGATGATGCCGCGCGCGCCGGCCTCGTAGAGCGCCGGGATCAGCTCGCGAACCTGCTTCTCCTCGACCACGGTCGACACGTCGACCCACGCCTCGTCGGCGAGCGTCGAGATGGTCGGCGTCGCCAGAGCCGGCAGGATGCCGAGCACGCGGTCGAGCGCATCGCGCGGCACGTTCATGCCGAGGTAGACGCGGCTCGCGGCGGCGATCGCGCCGTTGAGCAGCAGCAGCAAACGATCCATCTTCTGCTTCTTCCAGGCGTCCTCGCGGGAGACCCGGTTGGCGATGAAGCGCGGCGTGCTCTTGAGCACCACGTCGAGCACCTTGAGGTTGTTGGCACGCAGGCTCGAGCCGGTCTCGCTGACGTCGACGATGGCGTCGGCCAGCACCGGCGGCTTGACCTCGGTCGCACCCCACGAGAACTCGACGCTCGCCTTGACGCCGTGGCGGTCGAGGTAGCGCCGGGTCATGCCGACCGCCTCGGTGGCGATGCGCTTGCCCTC
>JAACFL010000124.1 GCA_009937385.1 Gammaproteobacteria bacterium
AATGGGGGTAGCTGAGACATCAGAAGGTGACCGTGTCGGATTCGAAGGCCGGTGAGCTTACCGCAGTCCCCATGCACCAGAAGAGTGGCGCGGGGCGGGCCATGCCCACCTCCGCGCCACCTGGATCACCTCGTGATGCTCAGTACGCCGGCGCCGCCGCCTCGTAGCGCATGCCACTGCCGGCCGCCTGCTCCTTGATGCTGCGGTAGAGCTTGGCGTCGAGGGAATCCTCGGCGCCCCCCTCGGCCTCGACCTTGTCACGCAGGTAGCTGCTGCGCGCATCGGCGAGCGCGTCGATGCGCTGCTGCAACGCCTGGCGCTGTTCGGCCTTTTTCGCGATCTCGGCCTTGACCTCGGCCGGGGCCATCGCCTGCATCGGCTCGGGAAGCAGCGACGGGGCGAGTGCGTCGACGTCGACACGGCCGCTCGCCACCTCCTCGATCAGCTCGCCGTCGCCGAAGGCGTTGGCCTTGCCGCTCTCGGAGGCGTTGAAGGTGGCACGCCGGGCCCGTGACGCCTCGGAGGCCTTGGCGTGAAGCTTGGTCGAGGCGTCGACTTTCTTCTGCTTCTCGGCGCGCTCGGTCTCGCTGCCGTAATAGAGCCGTGTGGCGTCGAGTTCCTCCGACAGCTTGGCCAGCTCGCGGTCGTAGGGGGCATAGTCGCCGTCACCGAGGCTGGCGATCCTCTCCCAGACACGCGTGGTGCTGCGGTTGCTGCCGGCCTGGATGGTGTTGATGACGATGCCGTGCCGCTTCGCCGCCTCGAGCGTCTCGGGGTACTTCACGTCGTCCTGGTAGTCCATGTGCGGCGGCGCGTCACCGACCAGAAAGATCACGCGGTAGGCCTGCCCCTCCTGGCTCCAGGAGACGCCGTGCACCGCGTCGTGCAGCGCCTGGTTGACGCTCTCGGGACCGTCACCGCCGCCGCCGGCACGGAAGTCCATCAGCGTGGCGTAGACCGAGTCGAGGTCCGACGAGAGATCGACGCTCTTCGTTATGTAGGCGTCACCGCGATCGCGGTAGGCGACCAGGCCGATGCGGATCTCGGGTGCCGGCTCGGCCGCGGCCATGGTCGAGGCGATGGACCAGATCTTCTCCTTGGCCGCCTCGATCAGGCCGCTCATGCTGCCGGTGGTGTCGAGCACGAAGACCGCCTCGACCTTCGGCCGCTCGTGGGTCGGCGGGGCGACGATGGGCTGGGTGATCGGTTTGACGGTCTGCTGGCCGGGCAACACGGTCCCCTCGGCGGGGAAGAAGGCGATGCCGCAGGCGGTGGCGACGCACAGGGTCAGGGCGGTGAGCTTGGTTTTCATATCGGTTCTCCTCGGGTTGGTTCAGTGACGCGTGGCCAGGTCGCGCAGCGCGGTCTCGGCCGCGCGGTGCGCCTGCTGGAAACGGTCGGAGGTCGTGGGTTCGGTGGATGACCGGCGCGTGAAGCGCGGCGGGATGAAGGCGAAGCAGGCCGCGACCAGGAAGAAGGTCCAGAACGCCGCGCCGACGCTGCCGGTGCGCGTCAGCGCCCACCCGGCAGCGGCGAGGCCCAGCGCGGTCAGGCCGAGATCGGCCAGCGCGGCAAGCACGCTCCGGTGGAACAGCAGCGAGCGCAGCAGCCAGACGAAGCCGACCTGGGCGGCGAGGTAGAGCAGCAGCGACGGGGCGAACCACCAGGCCACCGCGCAGGTCACGGCCCACGCGGCGACGGCCGTCACCCGACCGGCCTTCGCGCCGCTGCGCGAGAGCAGGTAGAGGGTGTAGGCGAAAGTCGCCGCGGCGACGGTGCCCTTGAGCACCAGCATGCCGGCGAACAGAGGCACCAGCACGACGAAGGCGACGCCGGAAGCGACCGCGATGGCGAACGCCACGCCGGTGCCCTCGAGGAAGGTCGGGCGGGTCATGACCGCGCCCTCCGCTTCAGCTCCTTGAGGAAAGCGATCTCGACCTCGTCGTCGCCGACGTGCAGGCCGCGCTCGCTCCACGGCATTTCGTCGTTCTCGGCCGGCTCCTCCTCGGCCAGCAACTCGGCCTTCTGGCGCATCGCCTCGAGCCGACCGCGGTTCTCGTCGAGCCGTGCATCGAGCCCGGCGAGGGTCTCGGCGAGCTCGTCGACGCGCCGCCCGAGTGCCGCGTGCAGCCGCTCGGCCTCCAGGCGACGGCGCACCAGCGTGCGCGCCAGCTTCTCGTTGCCTGCCTCGAAGCAGACGTCGAGTTCATGGGTGGCGTTTTCGACGCCGCGCGACAGCTCGGCCTGGCGGACGAGCAGCTGGCTGTGCTGACGGTCGAGCCGGTGCCGTGCCCGCTCGTCTTCCTCCAGCGCCACCTCCATCTCGCGCACCGCCTGGCGCAGCAGAACCACCGGTTCTTCGAGGCGATCAAGCACCGCGTGGGCGTCGGCACGGAACAGCCTCGTCATGCGTGTCATCAGGGCCATGGGATTCTCCTCGACTGGGTCCGTTTGGGTTCGCTTAAAGTCTCGACCCGCGGCGGGGAGAATTTGAGACACGCCGAGGTAAAACGTCGGGGGCCGGTTTTTACCGGTTGTTTACGTTGCCCGGCGTAGTCGGCTGCTAGGATGATCGGGCCATGAACCGAAAGCTCCGCCTGCTCGTCGTCGAGGACGAGGCCGCGATCAGCAGCGGCCTGCGCGACGTATTCGTCTACCACGGCTACGACGTCTGCTGCGTGGCGGACGGCGGCCGGGGTCTCGAGGAGGCGCTGACCGGCACCTACGACCTGGTGCTGCTCGACGTGATGCTGCCGACGCTCGACGGCTACACCATCCTCGAGCGCATCCGCGCCACCGACCGCGAGCAGCCGGTGATCATGCTGACCGCCAAGTCCGGCGACGACGAAACCATCCACGGCCTCGCGCTCGGCGCCGACGACTACGTCGCCAAGCCGTTCTCGGTCGCGCAGCTGGTGCTGCGCGTGCAGGCGGTGCTGCGCCGCTCGCGGGTCGGCGCCGAGCAGGACCGCACGCTGCGCCTCGGCGACGCCGTCGCCATCGACACCGCGAACCTCAGCGGCACGCGCGGCGACGAGGAACTCACCTTCACGCGCCGCGAGATGGCGATCCTCGAGTACCTCGCCGCGCACGGCGATCGCCCGGTGCCACGCGACGAGCTGCTGAACAAGGTGTGGGGCTACGCGCGCGACGCCGACATCGAGACGCGCACCGTCGACATCCACGTCGCCAAGCTGCGCCGCAAGATCGAGCCGGAGCCGTCCGAGCCGCGCTTCCTGGTCACGGTGCGCGGCGCCGGCTACCGCCTGCTCACCGAGACCGAATAGATGCCCCGTCCGCGCCTGGCAGGCCTGACCCCGGGGCGGCTGCGCCTGGGCCTCGGACTGTTGTTCGTCGCACTGGTGGCGCCCACCGCGGTGCTGGTGCACCACGCCTACGGCCAGCTCAAGTGGGAGGCGTTCCACCGCCACGCACTGCTCGCCGAGGAGTTCACCGGTCGTATCGCCGCGCGTCTGGCCGCGGAAGTCGCCGTCGAGGAGGCGCGCGCGGTGACCGACTACGCCTTCCTCGTGGTCCAGGGCGACCCGGCGGCGCGCTACGTCACCCGCTCACCGCTCGCCGGCTACCCGGTGGCGAGCGAACTGCCCGGCGCGCTCGGCCACTTCCAGGTCGATGCCGACGGCCGCTTCAGCTCGCCGCTGCTCCCGGATTCAGGCGTTGACGCGTCGCGCTACGGCGTCGGGCCGGAGGAGCTGGCCTTGCGCCGGGCACAGGTGGCACGGCTCCAGGAGCTGCTCGGCCGTTCGCGTCTCGAAGACGAGACTGTCGCCGGACGCACGCCAGCCGCAGCGGACGTCGACGCGGGTGCCGGTACCGGGATCGCGCCGAAGCAGAAGAGCGCGGCGCCCGACGCCGCCTTCGCGACGCTGGCACCCGTGGTGCAGGAGCAGACGGCCGAGAAGCGCGAGGAGCCGGCGCCGCGGGTCGCCGAGCAGAAGAAGGCGCAGGCGCCGACCCAGGCGCTGTTCGACCGCCTCGAGGCCGAGCGCGGCGACGGATCGCTGGCCAAGCGTGGAGAGGGGGTGCGCTCGCTCGGCCGCGTCGAGTCGCTGCCGCTCGAGCGGCGCTTCCGCGACCAGGCCGACGCGGAGCGGCAGCAGGCCGCGCCAGCGGCATCGGCGCCGCTTACCCCCGAACCGGCGCGCCCGGCGCGCAAGGAGCGCAACGTGTTGCCGGCAGCACCGACGGAACCGTCGGCCGACGACAAGGCCGACGCCGGCGAGGTCGATGGCACGCTGCCGATCCGTGCCTTCGAGAGCGACGTCGATCCGTTCCGCTTTGCCCTGCTCGACGCCGAGCACTTCGTCCTCTACCGCAACGTCTGGCGCGACGGCCAGCGCCTGGTGCAAGGCCTGCTGGTGGCGCGCGAACCGTTCCTGCGCACCACGCTGCTCGAGCCATTCGCGGCCACCGCGCTGGCCCATGCCAGCGACCTGCTGGTCGCCTGGCGGGGTGACGTGCTCGCCGCGTTCAACGGCCCCGCGGGTGGCCGCTACCTGTCACGCACCGACGAGCTGGCCGGCACGCTGTTGCACCGTGCACGGCCACCGGCACCGCTCGGCGACCTCGAGCTGCTGTTCAGCGTCACGCAGCTGCCCCCAGGACCGGGCGCCGGCGTGCTCGCCTGGGTCAGCGCCGCGCTCGCGGCCACCTTCCTGCTCGGCTTCCTCGGGCTCTACCGGCTCGGCCTCGGCCAGATCCGCCTGGTGCGCCAGCAGCAGGACTTCGTCTCCGCGGTGAGCCATGAGCTCAAGACGCCACTGACCTCGATCCGCATGTACGGCGAGATGCTGCAGCAGGGGTGGGCCGACGAGGCCAAGCGGCAGGAGTACTACGCCTACATCCACGGCGAGAGCGAGCGGCTCTCGCGCCTGATCGACAACGTGCTGCAGCTGGCCAGGGTCAACCGCAACGGCCTGCGCGTTGCAGCGGAACGCCTGGCCGGGCAGGCGCTCTGCGACCTGCTCCGCTCCAAGATCACCGGGCAGGTGGAGCGCGCCGGCTTTGCGTTCGACCTCGAATGCGACGCGGCGACCGCCAACGTCGCCGTCGAGGTCGATCCCGACCTGTTCCTGCAGGTCGTCATCAACCTGGTCGACAACGCGCTCAAGTTCGCGTCCGGCGCCGACACGCGTCGCATCGAGGTGGCCTGCCGGTCGCAGCGCGACGGAATCGTCTTCAGCGTCCGTGACCACGGACCCGGCGTGCCACCCGACCAGATGAAGAAGATCTTCCGCCTCTTCTACCGCCCCGGCAACGAGCTGACCCGCGAGACGGTCGGCACCGGCATCGGCCTGGCGCTGGTGCACCAGCTGGTGACAGCGATGGACGGCACGGTCGATGTCGTCAACCGCGATCCCGGGGCCGAGTTCCGGGTCAGCTTCCCGGTGGCAACGTGAGGTGTGCGGGGTGACTCTGCTGTGGGTCGGACTTCAGTCCGACATCCGGCACTGTGTCGGGCTGAAGCCCGACCTACATTCCGGAAACATAAGTAAAGGCTTTTTTGTCGGGCTGAAGCCCGACCCACAAGAACGCCTGAAAGAGCAGTCATGACACCTTATGCCGAGGCATGCACTGCGCTGCCGATCGGCGCGGTGCTCGACGAACTCGCTGAGCGCCTCGCCGCAGGTGACACGGTGCTCGAGGCGCCGCCCGGGGCCGGCAAGACGACGCTGGTCCCGCTCGCGCTGCGCGACGCACCGTGGCTCGCCGGGCGCACGATCCTGGTCCTGGAGCCGCGCCGTCTGGCCGCGCGAGCCGCCGCCGGGCGCATGGCCGAACTGCTCGGCGAGCCGGTCGGACAAACGGTCGGCTACCGCGTGCGGCTGGAGTCGCGCGTTTGCGCGCAGACCCGCATCGAGGTGATCACCGAGGGGGTGCTGACGCGTCGCCTGCAGGACGACCCGGCGCTCGAAGGCGTCGGGCTGGTGATCCTCGACGAGTTTCACGAACGCAGCCTCGAGTCCGACCTCGGCCTGGCCTTGACACTGCACGGCCGCGCGCTGTTCCGCGAGGATGACCCGCTGCGGCTGCTGCCGATGTCGGCGACGCTCGACGGTGACGCGGTCGCGGCGCTGCTCGGTGGCGTGCCCGTGGTGCGCTGCGAAGGGCGGCGCTTTCCGGTCGCGACGCACTACGGCGATGCGCGGCGCGCCGACGACGACCCCTGCGCACGCACCGTCGCGACCGTGCGCCGCGTGCTCGCCGGGGAGCCGGGCAGCGTGCTGGTGTTCCTGCCCGGCCGCCGCGAGATCCGCCGCGTCGCGGAGGCGCTCGAACCGCTCGCCGCGCCCGACCTCGAGATCCTGCCGCTGCACGGCGACCTCGACCTGGCCGCCCAGCACCGCATCATCGATCCGCCAGCCGAGGGCACGCGCAAGGTGGTGCTGGCGACGTCGATCGCCGAGAGCAGCCTGACCATCGACGGCATCCGCGTGGTGGTCGATGCCGGCCTCAGCCGGTTGCCGACCTTCGATCCGGTCACCGGCATGACGCGGCTCACGACCCGTCCGCTGTCGCGCGCCGCGAGCGAGCAGCGTGCCGGCCGCGCCGGGCGCCTCGAGCCCGGCAGCTGCTACCGGCTCTGGTCGGAGAGCCAGCAGGCGCAGCTGCTTCCGGCCACGCCACCCGAGATCCTGCAGGCCGATCTCGCGCCGCTGGCGCTGCAACTGCTGCGCTGGGGCGTCGCCGACCCGGCCGAGCTGTCCTGGCTCGACGCACCGCCGAGCGCCGCGTGGGCCCAGGCGCTGGGCCTGCTGCGCGACCTCGGCGCCGTCGAGGAGCACGCGAACGGCTTGCGGCTGACGCCGCACGGCGAAGCGATGGCCGCGCTCCCGGCCCACCCGCGCCTCGCCCACCTGCTGCTGCGCGGCGCCGACGCGGGTCTTGCTCGGCCGGCCTGCAACCTCGCCGCGCTGCTGTCGGAACGCGACCCCTACCGCGGCCGCGAGGTCGACGTCGCGCACCGCCTCGGCCTGCTGGACAAGACCGGGAGGCGTGGCGACACGGCACGGCTGCGCCGGCTGGCCAAGCGCTTCCACGATCTGCTCGGCACGCGCGTCGCTGACGAGGCAACGAACGCTGATGACACCTGCCGGGCCGGCTTCCTGCTCGCCTGCGCCTACCCCGAGCGCATCGCCCGACGTCGCGGCCCGGGCCCCGGTTACCGGCTCGCCAACGGCCGCGGCGCGACGCTCGCCGAGGACGATCCGCTGATCCGCGCCGAATTCCTCGCCGTCGCCAACCTCGGTGGCCATGCCGGACAGGCGAGCGACCGCATCCATCTCGCCGCGGAACTCGACCCGGCGCTGTTCGACACGGAGCTCGACGACCTCGTCACCGAGGCAGAGCGGGTTGGGTGGGACGACGCCGGGGAGCGGTTGATCGCCCGGCACGAGCGTCGCGTTGGCACGCTGCTGCTCGACTCGCTTCCGCTGGACGCAGCCCCGGTGAACGCCTTCCGTGACGCACTGCTCGAACGCGTGCGGCGCGACGGCCTCGGGCTGCTCGAGTGGCCGGAGACGGTGCAGCAGCTGCGCGGCCGCGTGCGGCTGCTGCGCGGCCTGGATCGGGCAAGCGGGGA
>JAACFL010000125.1 GCA_009937385.1 Gammaproteobacteria bacterium
GACAGCACGACGATGGCGGCCGAACCGATGAAGCAGCCGTGTTCCTGCAGTACGTCGAAATCGAGCGGCAGGTCGGCCAAAGACGCCGGCAGGATGCCACCCGACGCGCCGCCAGGCAGGTATGCGTAGAGTTCATGGCCCTCGGCCATGCCGCCGCAGAACTCGTCGATCAGCTCGCGCATGCTGATGCCAGCCGGTGCGCGCACCACGCCCGGTTTTGCGACACGTCCGCTGACCGAGAAGCTGCGCAGGCCACGCCGTCCACGTCGGCCCTCGGGTGCGAACACCTCCGGTGGCTGTGCCAGGGCATCGCGCACCCAGTGCAGCGTCTCCATGTTCTGGACCAGCGTCGGGCGTCCGAACAGCCCCACCTCGGCGACGTAGGGCGGGCGCAGACGCGGCATGCCGCGCCGTCCCTCGATCGATTCGAGCATCGCCGACTCCTCGCCACAGATGTAGGCCCCGGCGCCGCGGCGCAGCTCGATCTCGGGCAGCGGCAGCGGCGGATCAGAGCGCAATGCATCGAGCTCACGGGCGAGCAGGGCGCGGGCAGCAGCGTACTCGTCGCGCAGGTAGAGGAAGGCTCTGTCGGCACCGACGACGTGGCAGGCGATCAGCAGTCCCTCGAGGAATCGGTGGGGATCGGATTCGAGGTAGTGACGGTCCTTGAACGTGCCCGGTTCCCCTTCGTCGATGTTGACCGCGACCAGGCGCGGTGCGGGCTGTTCACGGACGATGCGCCACTTGCGCGCGGTCGGGAAGCCGGCGCCGCCCAGGCCACGCAAGCCGCTCGCCTCGAGGTGGTCGAGCACATCGTCGATCGGCAGGCGCCCTGCGACGATCTCTGCGAGTTTCGTATAGCCCCCCCCGGCGCGATAGGTGGCGTAGTCGATGGCGTCGACCAGCTTGCGCGGGGTGATCTTGTCTTCGGCGATCCGCTCCCGGACTGTCGCTGCGTCGGCAGTGCGGATCACCCGGGTGCCGACCACGGCCACCGGGGCGCCGTCACACTGGCCGACGCACGGCACCCGTTGCAGGTTCACCTCTCGACCGAGGGTGTCCCCAAGTCGTTCGGCCAGGCCCTCCGCCCCGGCCATGGCGCAGGCCAGGGAGTCGCAGACGCGCACCGTCAGCCCGGGGACCGGGGTGGTGTCGTCGTCGGCAAGCTCGAAGTGGTGGTAGAAGCTCGCGACCTCGAACACCTCGGTCTCGGCCAGGCGGAGGCGATCGGCCAGTGCGCGGAGGTGGGCCGGGCGAAGGGTGTTGTACTCGTCGTGCAGCCGGTGCAGGTATTCGAGCAACAGGTCGCGGCGCAGTGGCTCCTCCGCGGCGAAGAGGGTGTCGATGACGTCTGACGGCGCTGAAGGGTTATGAGCAGTCACGGCCACCCGATTATCGGCGTGGCCAGGGCCACATGCCACCCACCGCACGCCAGACGATCCCGGCTGCACGTCCTTCAGGCAAAGGAAAGGCCCGGCCACCGCGAGGTGGCCGGGCCTTCTGGTTTGGACGCGCGACTCAGAGGTAGTCGTACGTTCCGTTGCTCCACTTGTAGAAGACGTAGCCGGGCGCGGTGACGTCGCCCTTGCCGTCGAAGCCAATCTCGCCGAGCACGGTGCTGAACTTGTTGCCGCGCAGCGCCTTGATCACCGCGTCGGTGTCGGCCGAGCCGGCCTTGGCGACGGCCTGCGCCCAGGCCTGGATCGCGCCGTAGGTGTAGAGGGTGTAACCCTCGGGCTCGTAGTTCTGCGCCTTGAACTTGGCGACGACCGGGGCGGCGACCGGGTTCTTGCGTGGGTCGGGGCTGAAGGTCATCAGCGTGCCTTCCCCGGCCGGACCGGTGATCTTCCAGAACTCGTCGGTGACCAGCGCGTCACCCGAGACCATCAGCACGTTGTAGCCTTGCTCGCGCGCCTGGCGAATCATCAACCCACCCTCGGTGTGGTAGCCGCCAAGGTACATGACGTCGACGCCGGCACCCTTCATCTTAGAAACCAGCGCCGAGTAGTCCTTTTCGCCGGCGGTGTAGGCTTCGTACATCACCTCCTTGACGCCGCGCTTGTTGAGCTGGGCCTTGGTCTCGTCGGCCAGGCCCTTGCCGTAGGCGGTCTTGTCGTGGAGGACGGCGATCTTCTTGCTGCCGTAGTTGTCGGCGAGGAAGTTGCCGGCCACCAGGCCCTGCTGATCGTCACGACCGCAGGTGCGGAACACGTTGTCGCCACCTTCCTCGGTCAGCTTCGGGTTGGTCGAGGCCGGCGAGATCTGCACGATGCCCTCTTCCTCGTAGACTGCGGAGGCGGGGATCGACGAGCCCGAGCAGAAGTGCCCGGCGACGAAAGTCACGCCATCGCTGGCGAACTTGTTGGCCACGGCCACGGCCTGCTTCGGGTCACAGGCGTCGTCGCCGATGTTGAGCTTGAGCTGCTGGCCAAGGACGCCGCCGGCGGCGTTGATGTCGGCCACGGCCATCTCGGCGCCGCGCTGCATCTGCTCACCAAATGATGCGTATTGGCCGGTCATCGGGCCAGCGACCGCGATGGTGATTTCTGCGTGGGCCGTGCCAGCGATCAAGGTGCTCGCAGCGGCGGCGAGCAGGGTCGACTTGAAAGTGTTCATCGGGTAGTTGTCCTCCTGGATGGAGCCTTCGGTGGTGGATGCCGCGCACCGTCTGGTCGCGGACAGGGAGACAAATCTAGCTCAGGTGCACAAGGGCGGCAATACGTTTCTGCACGGGTGCACGAAGCTTCTCGCTTGGTGCGCTCAAGGCGATTCGCCTGCGATCGGTTCGAGGCCGAACGGACCGTGCCGGCGGTAGAGCCAGGGGTACTGCCTGACCATCGCCTTGACCCGGTTGTAGCGGAAACTCGTCAGCGCGATGGCGATCAGCACCGCAGTGTCGATCAGGTACCCGCTGATCGACAGCAACTCGCCCTCGAAGAGGCCGAAGGTCAGGAAGCGGTCGGCGCAGCCGAGCAGCAGGCAGTAGATCACGGCATGCCAGACCGGCTTCCAGGTGATCGCCAGTGCCTGGCCCGTCATCCATGCGGCAAAGCCGACGATGAACACGGTCAAGCCGATGAACACGCCAAGCGAGGTGCCTAGAAGTGCTTCCATGTCGCGTACCGTTCAGTGTCCGCCTTCGAGGTAGGCGGCGCGGATCTCCTCGTTGGCCAGCAGTTCCGCGCCGGTGCCCGAGAGCAGCACCTCGCCATTGGCCAGCACGTAGCCACGGTCCGCCAGGCGCAGGGCGTGGTAGGCGTTCTGCTCGACGAGGAACACGGTCATGTTCTGCTCCTCGTTGATCTGCTTGATGATGTCGAAGATCTGCCTGACCAGCAGCGGGGCGAGGCCGAGCGACGGTTCGTCGAGCAGAAGCAGTTTTGGCCGGCTCATCAGTGCGCGGCCGATCGCGAGCATCTGCTGCTCGCCTCCCGACAGCGTGCCGCCACGCTGGTTGCGCCGCTCACGCAGCAACGGGTAGAGCGTGAACACCCGCTCGAGGTCGTCGTCGAAGTGCCTCGGATCACTGACCGTCGCACCCATCTGCAGGTTCTCGAACACGGTCATGAAGGGGAAGATGCGCCGTCCCTCGGGCGACTGCGCGATGCCGCCCTTGATGATCTCGTGCGACGCGCGACGGGTGATGTCCTCGCCGAGGAACTCGATGCGCCCGGAACGTGCCTGCGGGTTACCGCAGATGGTCATCAGCAGCGTCGACTTGCCGGCCCCGTTGGCGCCGATCAGCGAGACGACCTCGCCCTCGTTGATCTCCATGTCGACGCCCTTGAGCGCCTCGATGTGGCCGTAGAAGGTGTGCACGCCGGAGATCTTCAGCATCGACTCAGGCATCGTCGCCTTCCTCGCCGAGGTAGGCGCGGATCACCGCCGGGTCGTTACGGATGAATTCCGGCGTGCCGTCTGAGATCTTGCGCCCGTAGTCGAGTACGACGATGTGGTCGGAGATGCCCATCACCACGCTCATGTCGTGCTCGATCAGCAGCAGGCCGATGCCGTGCTGGTCACGTATGTAAGTGAGCAGCTGGTTGAGTTCGGCCGACTCCTTCGGGTTGAGCCCGGCCGCCGGCTCGTCGAGGCAGAGCAGCGCCGGCTCGGTGCACATCGCGCGTGCGATCTCGAGACGGCGCTGATCGCCGTAGGGCAGGTTGCCCGCGTTCCAGTCGGCGCGCTCGGTCAGGTTGATGTGATCGAGCCAGTACTTCGCCAGTTCCACCGCCTGCTTCTCCGCATTGCGGTAGACCGGGAGTCCGAGCAGCCCGGCGAAGGTGAATCCCGACGCGCGCATCAGCTTGTTGTGCTGGGCGATGATCAGGTTCTCGAGCACCGACATTTGTGGGAACAGGCGGATGTTCTGGAAGGTGCGCGCGACACCGGCATGCTCGGGTATGTCGTAACCCTCCATGCGCTCGAGCAGGAAGTCGCCGCGCGTGGGATGGCGTAGCGTCAGGCGCCCGACGGTCGGCTTGTAGAAGCCGGTGAGGCAGTTGAACAGCGTGGTCTTGCCGGCACCGTTGGGGCCGATCACCGCGGTGATCTCGCGTGGGAAGGCCTCGAATGAGACGTCGCCGATGGCGATCAGACCGCCGAACTGCATGGTCAGGTGCTCGACGGTGAGCAGTGCCGTGGATGGTGCCTGTGCCATCACCGCGCTCACGACGTGTTCTCCTGGCCGGGCTTTGGATGCAGGCGCAGTGTCGGTTCGCGGTGGGCGAGCAGGCCGCTCGGCCGCCAGACCATGATCGTGACCATCGCCAGGCCGAAGGCGAGCATCCGGTACTGCTGCAGCTCGCGGAAGAACTCGGGCAAGCCGATCAGCAGGATGGCCGCGAACACCACGCCGATCTGGCTGCCCATGCCACCGAGGACGACGATCGCCAGGATCACCGCCGACTCGATGAAGGTGAAACTCTCGGGGCTGATGAAGCCCTGGCGCGTGGCGAAGAACGAACCGCCGAAACCACCGAACATGGCGCCGATGGAGAACGCGGTGAGCTTGGTGTTGCGCGGATTCATGCCCAGGCTGCGGCAGGCGATCTCGTCCTCCCGCAGCGCCTCCCAGGCGCGTCCGATCGGCAGCTTGCGGATACGCAGCGTGAACAGGTTGGTGACCAGTGCCAGCGCCAGGATCAGGTAGAACAGGAAGATGATCCGGTCCATCGGCGAGTAGGTGAGGCCGAAGAACTGGTGGAACGTCTCGCCGTCGGTGGCGCGCTTGGTCAGCTCCAGCCCGAAGAAGGTCGGGCGCGGGATGCCGGAGATGCCGTCGGGTCCGCCGGTGAAGGTGTACCAGTTGAGCAGGATGACGCGGATGATCTCGCCGAAGCCGAGCGTGACGATCGCCAGGTAATCGCCGCGCAGCCGCAACACCGGAAAGCCGAGCAGGATGCCGGCGAACGCGGCGAGGATGCCTGCCAACGGCAGGCAGGTCCAGAAGCCGAGGTCGAAGTACTGCGCGAGCAGGGCGTAGCTGTAGGCGCCGACCGCGTAGAAGGCCACGTAACCCAGATCGAGCAGGCCGGCGAGACCGACGACGATGTTCAGCCCCCAACCGAGCATGATGTAGGTGACCACCAGGATCGCGATATCGAGCAGCCGACGGTCGGCGAACGGCAGGAACGGCAGCACGATCGCGAAGCCGAGCAGCGCCGGACCGAGGAAGCGGGCGGCGTGCTGCACCTTCGCGCCGACCCGGTCCATCGCCGCGTCACGTGCATCGCGGTTGCTGAGGCTGCCGCCATGGTGCCAGGTAAGCCACAGCGCACGCAGGCCGAGCGCCAGGGCGACGGCGAACAGCGACCAGTTGACCACGCCGCTGCGGAACGGGTAGCTGCGTTCCGGGTCGAGGTCGCCGGAGAAGAGCTGCAGCAGCAGCACCAGCGCGGCGGTCGGCAGCGCGGTCAGTGCCACCGGCAACGCGCGCTGCTCGCGCAGCATGATCAGGCCAATGCGGCCCAGGAAGGCCAGCGCGGTGGCGAAGAAGACGCCGTCGAAACGGGTCAGGATCGCCAATCCGCCGGGCACGTCCTCGATCTTGAAGCCGACCAGACTGAAGCTCAGGCCGAACACGACCAGCGCGATCAGGCCGGCCTCGCGCAGCATCGCGCGCGTGGGGGTCACGGGAAGGGCGGTGCTCCCGGCCATCGATCAGACCTTCTCGACGTCCGGTTTGCCGAGCAGCCCGGTCGGCCGGAAGATCAGCACCAGGACCAGGATCGAGAAGGCGGCCACGTCCTTGTACTCGACCGTGAAGTAGGCCGACCAGAACGCTTCGATGAGGCCGATCAACAGTCCCCCGAGCATCGCTCCGGGGATCGAACCGATGCCTCCGAGCACCGCCGCGGTGAACGCCTTCACCCCGGCAAGGAAGCCGATGTAGAAGTCGATCACGCCGTAATTGAGCAGGAACATCAGGCCGGCCACGGCGGCCAGGGTCGCGCCCATGACGAAGGTCAGCGAGATGGTGCGGTCGACGTTGATGCCAATCAGGCCGGCCATGCCGAGATCCTGCTGGCAGGCGCGCTGGGCGCGGCCCAGGCGGGTGCGGTTGATGATGTAGGTGAAGACCACCATCAGCACCACCGTAAGCACCATGATGAAGAGCTGCAGGTAGCTCAGCGTGACGACGAAGTCGCTGCCCTCGAGGAACCTGAAGCCACCGGAGATCAGTGGTTGCAGTGGCTTGACGCGCGCACCCTGCAGCAGCTGCACGTAGTTCTGCAGGAAGATCGACATGCCGATCGCGGTGATCAGCGCGGCGAGGCGCGGCGAATTGCGCAGCGGTCGGTAGGCGACGCGCTCCAGCGCCCAGCCGTAGACCGCGGTCAGGATCATGGTCGCCAGCAGCATGACCAGCAGCGCCAGTGGCACCCAGCCGATGCCCAGCAGGCCGAGCACCATGAAGGTGATGATCGAGATGAATGCGCCGATCATGAAGATCTCGCCGTGGGCGAAATTGATCATGCCGATGATGCCGTAGACCATCGTGTAGCCGATGGCGATCAGCGCGTAGATCATGC
>JAACFL010000126.1 GCA_009937385.1 Gammaproteobacteria bacterium
GCCGGGGTCGAGGTGCCGTGGGCATTGATGTAGTCGACGGCCGTGGCGTCCAGTTTGGCGTCGCGCAGCGCGATCTGCATGCAGCGCATCGCACCCTCGCCACCATCGGGCGGCAGCGTCATGTGGTAGGCATCGCCGCTCATACCGTAGCCAGCCAGCTCGGCATAGATGCGCGCGCCACGCGCCTTGGCGTGCTCGTACTCCTCAAGCACCACCACCCCGGCCCCGTCACCGAGCACGAAGCCGTCGCGGTCGGCGTCCCACGGCCGGCTGGCCGCCTCGGGGTCGTCGTTGCGGGTCGAGAGCGCACGCGCGGCGGCGAAGCCACCGAGCCCGGTCGGGCAGGTGGCCATCTCGGCGCCCCCGGCAACCATCACGTCGGCGTCGCCGTAGGCGATGATGCGACCCGCGTCGCCGATGTTGTGGGTGCCGGTGGTGCAGGCGGTGACGATGGCGATGTTCGGGCCCTTGAAGCCGTACTTGATCGACAGGTTGCCGGAGATCATGTTGATGATGCAGCTCGGCACGAAGAACGGCGAGATGCGTCGTGGACCGCTCTTCATGAACGATTCGTGGGTCTTCTCGATGCCGGGCAGGCCGCCGATACCTGAACCGATCGCCACGCCGATCCGCTCGGCGTTGGCCTCGGTTACCTCCAGCCCGGCATCCTCGATCGCCTGGCAGGCGGCCGCGATGCCATAGTGGATGAAGGTATCCATCTTCTTGGTGTCCTTCGGCGACAGGTAGGGACTGGTGTCGAAGTCCTTGACGGTCGCCGCGAAGCGCACCGAGAAATCGCTGACATCGAAAGAGGTGATCGGCGCCGCACCGCTCTTGCCGGCGAGGATGTTGCCCCAGGCGTCGGAAACGTTGTTGCCGACCGGGGAGACGATACCCAGCCCGGTGACCACCACTCGTCTTTTACTCACGACCTGCTCCTTCACCAGCCGCCGGGGGCGGCCATCGGCACCAAAACAAAAGGCCGACGCCCCTGTCTCACGGGGACCCGGCCTTTCGCGTGTTCGGATTTAGCCGAGGTTCTTTTCGATGTAATCGACGGCCTGCTGGACCGTGGTGATCTTCTCGGCTTCGTCGTCCGGGATCTCGCACTCGAACTCCTCTTCGAGGGCCATGACCAGCTCGACGGTATCGAGGGAATCGGCTCCGAGGTCGTCGACGAAAGAAGCGTCGTTGTTGACCTCCTCTTCCTTCACCCCCAGCTGTTCGACGACGATCTTCTTGACGCGCTCTGCAACGGAACTCATGTCTTGTCTGCCTCCCGACATACGTGGTGGACCGGGCTTACGCCGGTCGCGGTATTGTATTGAAATCCACCGGGCAGGGCCAGCAGCCTGCACGCCCCTCTCCGAATCCGGTGGCCAGTGTAATTATACCTTTTCTTTCAGACTCTTGGTGAACGGAGAGCGAACGCTGAATCGCTCTTATCCCATGTACATCCCGCCGTTGACGTGCAGCGTCTGGCCGGTGATGTACGCCGCAGCCGGCGAGCACAGGAAGGCGACCGTGGCGGCGATGTCCTGCGGCTGCCCGAGTCGGTTGAGCGGGATCTGAGCGAGCAGCGCATCGCGCTGCGTGTCGTCGAGCGCGCGGGTCATGTCGGTGTCGATGAAGCCGGGCGCGACGGTGTTGACGGTGATGCCCCTGGCACCGATCTCACGGGCCAGCGATTTCGCGAAGCCGACCATGCCGGCCTTGGCGGCGGCGTAGTTGGTCTGTCCGGCGTTGCCCATCGCGCCAACCACCGAGGCGATGTTGACGATGCGCCCCTTGCGCGCCTTCATCATGCCACGCAGGCATGCCTTGCTCATCCGGTAGACCGACGACAGGTTGGTGTCGATGATCGACGCCCACTCCTCGTCCTTCATGCGCATCAGCAGGTTGTCGCGGGTGATGCCCGCGTTGTTGACCAGGATCGTCGGCGTGCCGTGGCGCGACGTGACCTCGGACACGCACGCGTCGACCGAGGCCGGGTCGGCGACGTCGAGCTCCAGCCCACTGCCCTGGACACCCGCCTCGGTCAGCGCAGTGCCGATCGCCTCGGCCCCAGCCGCGGAGGTCGCGGTGCCGACCAGCGTGGCGCCGAGACGACCAAGCTCGAGCGCGATCGCGCTACCGATGCCGCGGCTCGCGCCGGTGACCAGGGCAACCTCGCCCGCCAGGACCTGTTCGCTCATCGGAAACTCCTCGGATCTGTGTTCAGTAGCGGACCAGGGCCGAACCCCAGGTGAAGCCGCCGCCGAAGGCCTCGAGCAGCAGCAGTTCGCCGGGCTGGATGCGCCCGTCGCGGACCGCGGTGTCGAGCGCCAGCGGAACCGAGGCTGCCGAGGTGTTGCCGTGCTCGGCGACGGTGTTGACGACGCGCTCCTCGGGCAGGCCGAGCTTGCGGCCGATGGCGGCGATGATGCGATTGTTGGCCTGGTGCGGGATCAACCAGTCGACGTCCTCACGACTCAGGCCATTGGTCTCCAGCGTCTCGTCGACGATGCGGCTCAGCGTGGTGGTGGCCACCTTGAAGACCTCCTTGCCGCGCATCCGCAGGTAGGGATCGCGTCCGTCCTCGTAGCCGCCAGAGATGCCACCGGGCACCTGCAGCAGGTCGGCGTGCTTGCCGTCGGCGTGCAGGTGGGTCGACAGGATGCCCGGCTTGCTGTCGGCCTTGAGCACCACGGCCCCGGCGCCGTCGCCGAACAGCACGCAGGTGTCGCGGTCCTGCCAGTCGATGATGCGCGACATGGTCTCGGCACCGATCACCAGGACGGTGGTCGCGGCACCGGTACGCACGAACTGGTCGGCGACGCCGAGCGCGTAGACGAAGCCGGTGCAGACCGCCTGCACGTCGAACGCGGCTGGGCCGTGAATGCCGAGACGCGCCTGCAGCAGGCAGGCCGTACTGGGGAAGATCTGGTCGGCAGTCGTCGTGCCAACCACGATCAGGTCGATCTCGCGCGGCGCGACACCGGCGGCCTTCAGCGCCCGGCGCGCCGCCTTCTCGGCGAGGTCGCAGGTGGTCTCACCTTCAGCTGCTATGCGCCGCTCGCGGATGCCGGTGCGCTCGCGAATCCAGCTGTCGGAGGTGTCGACGAGCCGTTCGATGTCGGCATTGGTCATCACCCGCTCGGGGAGGTAGCTGCCGGTACCGACGATGCGTGCGTACTTCATGCGGTGCCCGTCGCCTGCAGCTGGTGACCGATCTCCTCGCCGATGGTCTTCGGCACCGCCTTGGCCACCTCGATGAGTGCGATATCGATGGCATTGGCGAATGCCAGCGCATCGGCGCCGCCGTGGCTCTTGATGACGATGCCCTGCAGACCCACCAGGCTGGCGCCGTTGTAGCGGCGCGGGTCGATGCGCTTCTTGAAGCTGTGCAGCACCGGCGTGGCGATCAGTCCGACGAAGCGCGTGAGCAGGTTGCGCGTGAACGCCTGGCGCATGAAGTGGGTGATCATCTGCGCCAGCCCCTCGCTGGTCTTGAGCGCGACGTTACCGACAAAGCCGTCGCAGACGATGACGTCGGCGTCGCCGGTATAGACGTCGTCACCCTCGACGAAACCGATGTAATTGAGCTCGCTGGCGCCCAGCAGCACGTGGGCCTGCTTGACCTCCTCGTTGCCCTTGATCTCCTCCGCGCCGACGTTGAGCAGACCGACGCGCGGCCGTTCGAGGCTGTCGACAGCGCGCACCAGGGTCGCGCCCATCACCGCCAGCTGGAACAGCTGGCCGGCGTCCAGGTCGACGTTGGCTCCGAGATCGAGCACGTGGGTGTGGCCGCGGATCGAAGGGATGGCACTGATGATCGCCGGGCGATCGATGCCGGGCAGGGTCTTGAGCACGAAGCGCGCGGTGGCCATCAGTGCGCCGGTGTTTCCGGCGCTGACGCAGGCGTCTGCAGCGCCCTCCTTGACCAGGTCGATGGCGACCCGCATCGACGAGTCCTTCTTGCCGCGCAGCGCAGTCGCCGGGGACTCGTCCATGCCGACCACCTGGGTGGCGTGGCGAATCTGCAGACGGTCAGCGAAGCGTTCCAGCCCCGTGGCGCAGTGCTGCTCGAGGCTGGCCTGGTCGCCGACCAGGACCAGACGCACCTCGGCATGCCGCGCCAGGATCTCGAGTGCGGCCGGCACCACCACGGTCGGGCCGTGATCGCCACCCATTGCGTCGAGGGCGATCGTGACAACCTGGCTCATCGGTGGGTCCGGTACTCGTGGCGGGCGCGAGCCGGCCTGGGTCGGCGCATCGGATCGACGCAGCCGCGGTCGTCAGTCCTCGTCCCGGTCCGCGACCACCTTGCGACCACGGTAGTAGCCGTCGGGGCTGACGTGATGACGCAGGTGGGTCTCACCGGTGGTCTGATCGGACGAAAAGGTGGGTGCGCGGAGCGCATCGTGCGCGCGGCGCATGCCACGCTTCGACCGGGTCTTTCGATTCTGTTGAACAGCCATGCCGTCTCTCTCCTGGGTTCGCCGTCATTCCTGGCGGCGCTTGTCTTGCCAATCCTTCAGGACACTGAACGGGTTGTCCGTTGCAGCATCCGCCTGATCCTTCCACCGTGCCGTTTCCCGGCTGCACCCGGAATCCGGGTGGCTCGGCACCAGCGGCAAGCCGAGCAGGATCTCGTCCTCGACCAGCTGCGCCACCGGCACCGGGCCCTCGCCGCAATCCAGTGGCTCGAGCCCCTCGGGCAGGCGCCGCTCCTCTGTTGGAGAAGCCACGACCGCGAGATGAAACTCGCCATCGACCTGGGTGGCCACGGGCTGCAGGCAGCGCTGGCAGGTCAGCAGCACCTCGGCACGCACCCGCCCGTGGACGGTACGCAGGCCCCGCTCGTCGACGGCAAACGCCATCTCGACCTCGGCCTCGCCCGGCTCACCGGCGAGCAGCGGCACGAGCCGCTCCATCGATTCCAACGCCACGCGACCCTGCAACCGGGCGCCCTTATCCGCCAGTCGGGCGGGGTCGATACGCTCGGGCAAAACCGCGTGCATAAGAGGCGAATTTTAGTCTTTCTAAATACTTAGTGTCAAAAGAACTTGCATCCCCCACGGCCGGCCAGGCCGCCCGGGTCACATGTTCGGGTAGTTCGGTCCGCCACCGCCCTCGGGCGTCGCCCAAGTGATGTTCTGGGACGGGTCCTTGATATCGCAGGTCTTGCAGTGCACGCAGTTCTGCGCATTGATCTGCAGCCTGGGGTTCGAACCGTCGTCTTCACGCACGATCTCGTACACCCCCGCCGGGCAATAGCGCTGCTCGGGGGCGTTGTAAAGCATCAGGTTGACGCGAACGGGCAACTCGGGGTCGGCGAGCCGGAGATGCACCGGCTGGTCCTCCTCGTGGTTGGTGTTCGAGATGAACACCGAAGAGAGCTTGTCGAAACTCAGCTTGCCGTCCGGCTTCGGGTATTCGATCGGCTGGCGTGTTGCCGCCGTATCCAGCGCCCGGTGATCTTCGCTGGTGTCGTGCAGGGTGAACGGCAGCCTGCCACCGAACCAGTTCTGGTCAACGAAGTTGAACGCCCCACCCAGGTAAGGCCCCCACTTGTGCAGCGCCGGCCCGAAGTTGCGGCTGCGATACAGCTCGTCCCACGCCCAGCTCGACCGGAACGCCTCGCCGAACGCGGTCAGCTCCTGCCCACCCTCGTCGCCAGCCCTGAGGGCTTCGAACACCGTCTCGGCGGCGACCAACCCCGACTTCATCGCCGTGTGGGTGCCCTTGATCTTGGAGAAGTTGAGCGTGCCCGCGTCGCAGCCGAGCAGAAGCGCGCCCGGCAGTGTCATTCTGGGCAGGGCGTTGAGTCCGCCCTTGGCGATGGCCCGCGCGCCGTAGCTCACCCGCTTGCCACCCTCGAGGTGGGCCGTGAACAGCGGGTGGTGCTTCATGCGCTGAAACTCGTCGAACGGTGAGAGGTGCGGGTTGCTGTAGTTGAGATCGGTAATCAGCCCGACCACGACCTGGTTATCCTCGAGGTGGTAGAGGAAAAAGCCACCGGAGCTCCCCGTCTCGGCGAGCGGCCATCCAGCGCCATGCACCACCAGGCCCGGGCGGTGCTTCACCGGGTCGACTTCCCAGAGTTCCTTGATGCCGATGCCATAGTGCTGCGGGTCGGCATCCGCATCGAGCGCGAATTTCGTGATCAGCTGCTTGCCGAGGTGTCCGCGGCAACCCTCGGCGAACAGCGTGTACTTCGCGCGCAGCTCCATGCCGGGCTCGAAGCCGTCTTTCGGTTCGCCATCGGCGCCGATGCCCATGTCGCCGGTGATCACCCCGGCGACGCTGCCGTCGTCGTTGTAGATCACCTCGGCAGCCGGGAAGCCGGGGAAGATCTCGATACCGAGCGCCTCGGCCTGTTCGCCGAGCCAGCGGGTGACGTTGCCGAGGCTCACGACGTAGTTGCCGGTGTTGTGCATCGGCTTGGGGACCAGGGCGCTAGGCACCTTGACCGCCTTCTCGGCCGACTTCAGGAAGTAGACCTCGTCGTCACTCACCGGGGTCAGCAGCGGCGCACCCTGCGCCTTCCAGTCAGGAAACAGCTCGTCGAGGGCGCGCGGCTCGATCACCGCTCCGGAGAGGATGTGCGCGCCGACCTCGGAACCCTTCTCGAGCACCACGACCGAGAGCTCGTGCCCGGCCTCGCCCGCCAATTGCATCAACCGGCACGCGGCCGAGAGGCCCGCCGGACCGCCGCCGACGACGACAACGTCGAACTCCATCGACTCGCGTTCCATTCTCTACACCTCGGATGTGCCGTGAGCACCCATTCTAATGCAATGCCGGTCCCGGCACGGCGTGCCCAGCCGGACCGGAAAAAGCGCCAGGGTCCGGTCAGAACCGGTCCGTGTCGAACGCCAGCATCGTGCGGCCGCCACTGGCGATCGCCGCGAGCAGCGCGCCGGCCTGCGGCAGCAGGCGCTCCATGAAGAAGCGCGCGGTGTCGAGCTTGGCCCGGTAGAAAGGCGCCTCCTCGCCATCGAGCTTCTGCTGTGCCAGCGCGGC
>JAACFL010000127.1 GCA_009937385.1 Gammaproteobacteria bacterium
TGCGCGTGGCGATCGGTCGCAGGGTGGCCGACCAGGCGCGCCTCGCCCGCAACCTCGCGGCCGCGATCAGCGTGCTGGCGGTGCTGCTCTGGATCATGGTGCCGGTCATCCCGCTCGGCGGGCAGGGTCCGTTCGGCTGAAGTCCACCCGCGTGCCCCCACCCGGCTACCACCCCGAGCGCATCGAGGCGCGCGTCGAGTCGCTGATGGCATGCGCACGCGCCACCGGCTGGCGGACCCGGCGCTGGTCGGTGCGCCACGATCTGCGCGGTCAGGTCGCCGGCCAGGCATGGCCGCGCGACGGGGTCCTGCGCTTCAATCCGGTGCTTGGCGCCGAGAACTGGGAACACTTTCTCGAGCACACCGTGGCCCACGAGGTCGCCCACCTGCTCGCCTGCTGGCGTGATGGCGAGGCTGCGCTCGGTCACGGCCCGGCATGGCGAGAGGCGATGGCCGCGCTCGAGGCGCAGCCGAGGGTCTGCCACGAATACGACACCAGCCGCAGCAGCGCCTGGCGTCAGCGACGCTGGCCCTACCGCTGCGGCTGCCCCGAACCGCAGGAGCTGACCACCACCCGCCACCATCGCGTGCAGCGTCGACGCGCGGTCTACCTGTGCCGTACCTGCGGCGAACGGCTGCGCTTCGCCGGCTGAGCCGGCAACAGATGACTCATTGCGCGGAACCCAGCCCGCGCACCAGGCGCAGCAGCTCCGGGTCGTCCCACTCACGTCCACCGATCGCCTGGTAGGCGACGCGCCCCGCGGGATCGACGACGTAGGTGGTCGGCAGGCCACGCACCGGCCACTGCGCGACCACCGAGCCGTCGTGATCGAGCAGCACCGGGAAGGTCACCGGGTAGTTAGCGGTGAACGGGAAAATGATCTCCTCGTCTTCGCCGACGTTGATCGCGAGCATCGCCACGTCGGCGTCGCCCAGCAGCACGTAGGCCCGCTCCATCGACGGCAGCTCGTCGCGGCACGGCGGGCACCAGGTGGCCCAGAAGTTGACGATCACCGTGCGGCCGCGCAGGTCGCGCAACCGGTGTCTCGCGCCGTCCATGTCGACCAGCGAGAAATCGGGCGCGTCGGGACGCGGTTCCAGCGGCGTGAGGGTCTGCCGCTCGGCGCCGCCAACGACACCCGAGGCCCCGACCAGCACGCCGGCCAGCAGCAGCCATGCGGCCGGCGAAGTCCTCACGGCCGCTCCCCCGCACAGCGCAGGTCGGACAGAGACGCGACGTCGGGCCGTTCCCCCAACCGCCAGTGCAGTTCCAGGTCGAAGCGCTCGCCGTGCGGCACCTCGACGGTCAGCATGCCCATGTTCCAGTCTCCCGGGGCAAAGCTCTGCACTGCCGGAAACAGCGCCCAGCGCAGCGCGATGGCCTGCGCCTGGCCGAGTGACGGCTCGCCCCAGTCGGAGAGCCAGGCCTCGATGGTGCGTGGCGATGTTGCTGCGTGGCCCGCGCGCCGCACACGCCAGTCGGCGAGTGCGACCTCCAGCACAGCGTCGTCGGGCATGGTATTTCGCAACACGGTCTGGAACACACAGGCGCCGGCGATGCGCTCGCTCTCGGCGGCACTGAAGCCACGCCCCTGGTAGAAGGCACGCACCTGGTCGGGCAGCAGCTGGGTCAACGACACTTCGATACCGTCGCTGTGCAGCTTCGCCGTAGCCAGTCCCGTGACGGGATCGGTGGCGACCTCGACCGGGCCCGCCACGAGGGTCGATGACCAGGTCAGTAACAGCGTGATGATGAGACGGCGTGGCATGCGGGCTCACCCAGCGTAGCGAGCCCCAGCATAACAAGCGACGAGACAGTCTCGCCGCCACCTCGGTGACGACCGTTCAGAACAGGGCCGTGAACTTCAACAGGCCCACATGGGCGATGAAGGAGACCACCAGGAACAGGCCCAGGGCGATCATCACGTAGCCGAACGCGATGTGCAGCAGACGTATCGCCCAGACCGGCCGGCTCATGAGCCTTGCCTGCAACTGACCTTCCCGCTCGAGTCGCTCCACCCAACGCGGGTGTTCGGCACGCGCATGCTCCAGGGGCATGCCCCCATCGAACATGGTCGCACTGAATGGGAAGGTCGACGGACGGAAATGTTCGACGAAAAAGTGCACCGTGAAGATGTGCCCCATGGCCAGCACCGCCTCGATGCGATGAATCCACAGGGCCACGTTGTAGAACCAGCCGGGCACGTAATCAGCACTCAGCACCGGGTTGTAGATCAGCAGTCCGGTGGCACCGACGATGATCAGTCCCCACCAGACGGCCCAGTAGTCGAACTTCTCCCACCAGCCCCAGCGTTCGAATCGGGGCAGGGCGCCGCCGAACAGAACCCAGCGCAGGTGCCGGAAGAAATCGACGACGTCGAACCATTGCATCACCAGGGCATCGTGGGATGCGAGCGCACGCAATGGGTGCCGCCAATCAAACACCGCGAGCAGATAGACGATCTGCAGGAAGAATCCCGCCAGCATCACCAGGCCGGCGACACGATGAACCAACAGCAGATTCGCGTAGCCACCGAAAAGCTCGGCCAGCCAGGCGCCCCATGGGGCCTCGATGAACATCCAGGCCAGGCCAGTCACCGATAGCAGCATGAAGAGCAGGATCAGGCCGAGGTGGAACAGCCTCTGGATGCCGGTAAAACGGCGGACGAGACTAGCCGACGCGGACATGTGACCTCCCCGCCCAGATGCGCTGGATCAGTTCGCGAAAACCCCAACCCACCGTGAACGGCAGGAAGAACAGGAAGACGCCGCCGGCCAGGATCACCATGAACCATGTCGCGTAATAGAGCGCTGGAAATCCTTCCGCGGTCTCCGCCGCCAGCGCTGGAGGTTCATGCACGACGTAGGCGGCGAAGTTCGCCGTCGCTCCCTCGTGGCACTTGGCACAGACGTAGGCATGGCGTCGAATGGGATTCATCGCCGAGTAATAGTGGAAGATCCCAGCAATCGGGGTGCCGCGATGACACTGACGGCAGGTCACCTCGGTGCGTGCACTGTGCAGGTTGTGCTCGCTGCCGGCGTGGCAGTCGAGGCAGCCGTAGCCAGGGCGGTAGTCGGTGACCCCGGCGTGGGCATCGGCCTTGAAGCTGACCCCTTCAACGATCTTGGGCCGCGGGCCCAGCCCCCCATAGGCGCCCAGCGACTGGGGCGTCTGCAGGTAGAGCTGGTACGCACCCGGCACAACCGAGGCGCCCTCGCGGAAATAGCCCGTGCTGGCTGCTCGCTCATCGTATGCGGTCACGGCATCGGCCGCCCCGCTTGGGAACGGGGTTCCGAGCAACACGACGGCTAACGCCGCGACCTGCAGCCCCCTGGTTAGACGGCCCATGCTTCAGACCTCGCTGGCGACATGATCCCCTCGGAGATGACTTGCGGTCATTCCCCCTTCTCGAGGCTGATGACCTTGCCTTGCGGTTTGGGATAGCTCGCCAGCGCCTCGTAGCGACGCTGCAGGTCGGCCAGGTCCTCATCCTTGTGACGGTGGCAGGTCTGGCAGGAGTTCGGCACCTTCGGATTGTTGAGCGTGACCTCGGGCAGCAGCGCGACGAAGACATGACTGCGGATGTCACCCGACTCGGCACTCTTGGCTATGCGCGGCATGTGGCAGCCGATGCAGTTGCCAAAACTGTGGATCGCATGGGCACCGACCGGGTTGGTCATCTCGTGGCAGGTCAGGCACTGCTTGGAGCCCTTTTCCTGAGTCTGGCCACGGATCACTACCGGATTACCGAGTTCGTGCACCGTGTGGCAGGTGACACAAGTCACCCCCTCGACGGCGTGCTTGGACTGGCGCCAATCGATGTACTGCTGGTGATGCCCCTTGGCGAACTCGTTGGCGTAGACGTGCTTGACGTCACCCCCCTCGTAGGAGGTCGAACGGTAGTAGGTCTCGAGCGCCTTGCCTGGCTGGTAGCCGACCGGCCAGCCCGCCTTCGCCTGGGTGGCCTTGCCACGGTTGTGGCACGCACCGCAGACCTGGACTGCGATTCCACCGGTCAGCTTCGCCGGATTGACGATGGTTTCGCGCTTCTCGTAGATCTCGGTACGTGGCAGCGCGGCGTGCTTCGAACCAGGACCATGGCACGACTCACAACCCACGCCTGGCTCGATGAAAGTCTTGCTCTCGAGCTCAACCCCGGTGGCATGGCAGCCGCCGCACTTGGCGATCCACGGCCGCTTCAACCAATCGTGCTCGTGGTAATTGACCCAGCGACCGGTGTCGATATTGAACTGGATGGGCGCGATGTAGAGTTCGCCCTCCCTCTCGATCAGGAAGCGCTGCTTCCACTGACTGCCGATCGTGAACTTGATCTCATCCACTTTCGGGATGTAGACCTCCTCGACCGGGACCTTGAGTCTGTCCTTGATCTTGTCGAGGTCGGCGCGGATGAGCTCGGGGTCGATATCGGTAACGATCGCGTCGGCATTCTGCGACACATCGACCAGCATGCGGCTATGCAGCGTTCGCTTCCAGGCGTCATGGTGCTCAAGATGGCAACTCTTGCACACCTCTGAGCCCACGTAGAATTTCTCTTGCGACGCCGCCTTCTTGGGATCGAAATCAACGTTTCGGACACCCGTAGCCTGTGCCGTACCGGCAAGGACGAGCATCGCCACAAACATGCCATGGCGAATCGTGATCTTCACTTCTGAGCCCCCGTGAACTTTAGTTATTGGTTATTGGAGTCATAATGACTCGCTTATGCTTTATAGCCACTCTGCTTATGTGGTTTCTATCGGTAAAAACACGTATTTTCCGAACAAACCCGGACACTTCAGCCCGATGAAGCTTTTCGACGCCTGGCCCAAGCGATACGCCGCCTGGTTCCGCACGCCGATCGGCCGACTCGTCTACGAAGTCGAGTCGAACCTAGTGCTCGAGATGCTGCGGGTCGAACCCGGCACGCACCTGCTCGATGCCGGCTGCGGCAGCGGCCTGTTCACCGAGCCCCTCGTCGCGCGCGGCGCCCGGGTGATCGGTCTCGACACCTCGCTGCCGATGCTCGTCGCGGCCCGGGACACCCTGGACGCGCGGGTTTTCCTGCCGCTCGCGGGCGACATCGGTGCGCTGCCGTTCGCGGACGACAGCTTCGACGGCTGCGTCTCCATTACGGCGCTCGAGTTCATCGCCGACGGCCGTCAGGCGATCGACGAGCTGTTCCGCGTGACCCGTTCCGGAGGGCAGGTGCTGGTTGCGACGCTCAACCGGCTCGGCCCATGGGCAAGCCGGCGCGAGACCACGGCCAGCAAGAATCCAGGGTCCGTGTTCCGCCATGCCCACTTCCGCACTCCCGACGAACTCGCCGCGCTCGCACCGGTGACCGGTGTTGTGCGCAGCGCCGTGCACTTCGCCAGGGAGACGCCCCCGGACGAAGCGCCGGCCATCGAGCGGGATGGCGCGTCACGTGGATTGCCCACTGGCGCGTTCGTCGTCGCTTCCTGGCGCAAACCCTAGGCGCGCTTCCGCGGAGGCTTTATTCACCATCCACGGTCAACCGGTGTAGTCTTGGGCTACAAGGCTCATGGTGCATGCCAATGCAGGCTGTCATCGAAGGGTCGATCATGGATCATCTGGCATCAAGGACGGAGGGGCGCAACGTGGAATCGACCATCAAGCGCGCTAGGCGAGGAGCTCATCATGGCCTGCGCGGAATCGCGCGCGTGGGTTGCCTGGCCTTTCTGATAGGCGCAATCGCGCCCCCTGTGGCGGCCCAGGGTCAGGCCGAGCGCGCGCTCGACGCGGTACGCGACCTGATCGTCTCCGGCAAGGTGGAGCCCAACGCCGTGCTGCGCCTCGCGTTCAAGCAGGGCAACGTCAACGCCTACCTCGGCAACGATCTCGAACTGCAGCGCGAGTGGGAACGACAGACCGGCATCGTTCTGCAAACGCGCATCATTCCGCAGCGGCCGATCCAGCAGGTCATAGCGACTTCGAAGGACATCGACCTGACCGTCGCCCGCAACCACGAATTCCCCGAGTTGATCCCGCTGGGCCTGATCGAGGATCTGGGTCCGCTGTTCGAGGAGTTCGGCTTCTCACTCGACGACGACCCCTACACCGGGTTCATCCGCCCCGACCTCCAGGCCTACCTCGGGGATCGCATCGCCGCGATCCCCGCCGACGGCGACCCGATTGTGTTGTACCTGCGTCGGGACCTGATGGAAGATCCGCGAGAGCGCAAAGCATTCCGCGAGGCGACCGGTCGCGATCTCGCCGTACCCGAGACCTGGGAGGAGTACGAGACCCTCGTGCGCTTCTTCCATCGCCCGGAAACAGGTCTTTTCGGCTCCGTCGAGGAACGTGACCCTGAAGGTGCGTGGATGTTCTGGCTGCCACGTTACCTGTCGATGAGCGCCCCGTACCAGGCGCTGTTCGATGCCGACATGCGCCCACTGATCGACTCAACGGAGGGTATCGCCGCGACCGAGAGCTACCTTGCCATGGTGCAGTACTCACCACCAGGCATCGACAAGGCAGGCAACAACTACAGCTTTACCCTGCCCTACTACATGCAGGGCAAGGCATTCGCGACCATGTTCACCATCGCCGCGGCCAAGCTGTTGAGCGGCAGCAGCTCCTCGATCCGCGACAAGTACATCGCCGCGCCGATTCCCGGAACGCGCATCGACGGCCGGCTTGTCCGACGCAACACCATCATTTACGGCAACAACCTGGTGATCCCGAAGGACGCAGCCAACCGCAAGCTCGCCTTCCTCTACGCCATGTGGATCACTTCACCCGAGGTCTCGCCCCGCTCGGTCGGCGTGCGTGGTGGGTTTACCGACCCGTATCGCTGGCATCACCTGCGCGATTCGCGAATTCTCGAGATCTACTCCCCGCAGGCACTCGAAGTGTTCGCCAACGCCTGGCCAGAGACGCTGCCGCCGGGAACCGGAATTCCCGGGGACAGCGACTATCTCGAAGCGCTAAACGCCAACCTGACCATGGCGGTGCGTGG
>JAACFL010000128.1 GCA_009937385.1 Gammaproteobacteria bacterium
GCATGCAGGTCGGTCAGCACCCCGCGCTGCAGGTCGACCCCGGCCCAGCCGTGACCGGCGAGCAGCCAGCCGCCAAGCAGCGTCGTGACCGCGAGGGCGACGATCGCCAGGCTCATGCCGAGCACCGCGGCGTGCCGTCGCGGAGCCCGCGCCAGGCTCAGCGCCGCGGCCAGCAGCAGGCCCGTGACCGCGGCCGCGAGCAGGACGACTGCCACGCGCAGCAACCAGGGCAGGTGGAACGCGAAGCCGAGGGCCAGCGCCAGCGTGCCGGCCGCCAGCAGCGTGTGGACGACGGAGGCCACCACGAGCGGCCGCGCCACCGGCGCACCGGCGACCACCGGCAGCATCTGCAGCAACGCACCGAACATCACCATCGCCAGCACGCCGAGAGTCAGCAGGTGGGTTAGCGCGAGCATGCCCGGCGTCCAGCGTGACGCGAGCAGATCTGGCCCTCCCCACAGCAGCAGCAGCGATGCAAGCACGCCGAACAGCGGCGCGGTGAGGAAGAAGCGGAATGGCGCGCTGACCGGCGGCGCCTGTTCCAGCGCCAGCCCCGGATAGCTCACCTCACGCCTCCCCCGCGGCTGCCGCGGCGACCGGGTCGTCGGCGCGCCAGACCAGCACCTCGTAGGGGGTCGTCTTGCCAGGTTGGCAGCGCCACGCGCAGCCGAGCTTCTCCAGCAGCGGGAACAGCGGCAACGGCTCGCGTCGGTGCAGGACCCGCAGGTACTCGCCCGGGGCGAGGTTGGCGGCGGCGGCGAGCGTGCGCTCGAGCGGCTCGCAAGGCTCGAGGCCTGAGACGTCGAGAAGTCGCTCCCCGGCCGGCATGCTCAGCCGGTCGCCCCCAGCCCGCGGGCAAACGTGTCGGCGTCTGCGCCGAGTGCCTGGTCGGTCATCGGATAGAGGATCTCTTCCTCCTTGAGGTTGTGCTGCTGCATCAGCACGTTCAGCGTCTCGGCGACGCCGAGCACCTCGTCGCCATCCCGCGCGGCGACGGCGGCGCGCAGCTCCTCGAACAGACCACGCATCTGTTGATGCTCCGTGCGCATGATCCGCGTCGGGCCCATCGCCATACCGGTCAGCCGCTCGAATTCCGGGAACAGCTGTTCCTCCTCGAGTGTGAAGTGGTGGGTCATCGAGTCCAGGAACGCCTCGAGGTCGGCCACGGCCCGCTCCCAGTCGTCCTCGCCAACCGCCGCCTCGAGCGTGGCGAAGAGCTCGTCGCAGCGACGATGGTCGCCGGTCATGAAGGTGGTTACATCGCTCATCAAGGGGCTCCAGGTTGTCCGTAGGCTGACTATCCCCGGCATCCCCAAGGGTCGCCTTGATGGGCATCAAGGGCGGTTGTCGCTGTCATGAGGGAGCGCTAAGGTGCCGGGCAGCATGGCCTCACTTGAACTCCTCGACACGCTCCGCCGCATCCCGCTGTTCGCCTCGCTCGACGACGGTGAGCTGACACCGGTCGCGCACGCGGTTCACCGCCACCGTCTGCAGCGTGGCGAGATCCTGTTCCAGAAGGGCGACCCAGCGCTTGGCTTCTACTACCTGGTGCAGGGCCAGGTGAAACTGGCGCTGCTCGCGCCCGACGGCCACGAGAAGGTGATCGAACTGCTCGGGGAGGGCATGACCTTCGGCGAGGCGGTGATGTTCATCGACCGCCCGTACCCCGCCTACGCCGAGGTGCTGCGCGACAGCGAGCTGCTGTTCATCCCGCGCACGCCGCTGCTCGACGCGATCCAGAGCAACCCGGCCCTGGCACTGAAGCTGCTCGCCGGGCTGAGCGTGCGCCTGCACGGCATGGTGCGCGAGATCGAGGCGCTGTCGACGCGCAACTCCACCCAGCGGGTGATCGGCTACCTGCTCGCCGACCGTGGCGACGAGGACCCGGACACCCTGTCGCTACCGGCCAGCAAGGCGCTGATCGCCTCCCAGCTCAACCTCACGCCCGAAACCTTCTCGCGCGTGCTGCACGACCTCCAGGAGCGGGGGCTGATCTCGGTCGACCGGCGCACCATCCACCTGCTCGACCGCGGCGCACTGGCCGGCCAGGAGCTGCCCGGCTGAGTTCGCGCATCGCGCGGTCTACTGCAGCAGCCGGGTTGCCTCCTCGACGTCGCCGAGGTCCAGGGTCCCGACCGCCTGCTTGAGCGACAGCGTGCTCAGTACGTAGCGGTGGCGGGCGATCTCGTAGTCGCGCTCGGCCAGGAACAGATCGCGCTGGGCGTCGAGCACGTCGACGATGGTGCGGGTCCCCACCTCGAAACCGGCCTGGGTGGCATCGAGCGCGCTCTGGGTCGAGACCACGGTCTGCTTGAGCGCCTCGACCGCGGCGATCGAGGCCAGCACCGTGCGGTAGGCGTCGCGCGTCTGCTGCTCGACCTCGCGTGTCTGCTGCTCGTAGAGCTCGCTCGCTTCCAGCAACCCCGCCTCGGCCTCGCGGGTCAGCGACTGGATCTGGCCGCCAAGATAGAGCGGCAGGTTCAACTCGAGGCCGACACGCCCCGAATCGCGGTCGTCGAGGCCGAAGGGGTTGCCGCCGACGTTCGAGGCGCCGTAGCTGGCGAACAGGTCGACGGTCGGGTAGTGCCCGGAGCGCTGCACCTCGATCTCCTCGCGCGCGACCTCGACCCCGTACTGCGCGGCGAGCAGCGTCAGGTTCCCCGATGCGGCCTGGTCGACCCAGTCCTGGATGTCGGCCGGCTCGGGCTTGGCCAGCACGACCTGATCGGCCAGCTCGGCCAGCTCGGCGTGGTACTGGCCGGTGATGACGCGCAGCAGCTCGCGCGCGCTGTCGAGCCGGTTGCGTGCGACGATCTCCTCGGAGACCACGCGGTCATAGCGTGCCTGGGCCTCGTGCACGTCGGTGATGGCGATCAGGCCGACCTCGAAACGCTGCTTGGTCTGGTCGAGCTGGCGCGCGGTCGCCTCCCTGTCGGCGAGCACCGCGCGCAGCGAGACCGACTCGTCGAGCACCGTGAAGTAGGCGTTGGCGCTGCGCAGGATCAGCACCTGCTCGGCCGACGTGTAGCTCACTTCGGCCTGCTTGACGAGCCTCGAGGCCTGACCCTGGCGCAACCACGCGGCACGGTCGAACACCGCCTGCTGCAGGCTCAGCGTCAGGTCATTGCTGCTGTAGTCGTCGGACGGCACGCCGTCCTGATCGAGGTGGTTCTGGTAGGCGTTGGCGCCGGCCAGGATGCTCGGCAGGTAGGCCGCGCGTGCCTGGGGAATCGCCTCGCGCACCCCCTCGAGCTGGGCCGCGGCGGCGCGCAGCTGCCGGTCCTCGACCTGTGCGAGGCGGTAGATGTCGAGCAGGTTCTCGGTGGCCGCGTGGGCCGGCCCGACGAGCAGCGCGAACAGCGCGATGACTGCGTAGAAAGGGTTCATGGCACGTCTTGGTCCTGGGGTGTTTCGAGGAGCGGGCATCCACGCCCAAGCCTATTTTGGCGCATCCGCCTTGGGATTCCACCCCGGCACCGGGATCCGGCTGTCGCGCCGGGAATTGACCTGAGTCATGTTGTGGACCGCGATGCCGCCAATCGTGTTGACGCCCGTGACAGAGGGCTGGTTGAATATCCTACCGAAAAAGTTGGTTTTTGACCGCAACCGGAGCGTGCAGCATGCGACTTTCGACCAAGGGACGGTACGCCGTCACCGCGATGTTCGACCTGGCCCTGCACGAGCAGGACGGCCCGGTGCCGCTGACCGAGATCTCCACCTGCCAGACCATCTCGCTCTCCTACCTCGAGCAGCTGTTCGCCAAGTTGCGCAAGAAGGAACTCGTGGTCGGCGTGCGCGGGGTCGGGGGCGGCTACCGTCTCGGCCGCCCGGCGCACCAGATCTCCATCGCCGACATCCTGCGCGCAGTCGACGAGAAGGTCGATGTCTCGCGTGCCGCCGAGGACGGCGACCCGGCCCAGGCGCTGTGGATCGAGTTCAGCGAGAAGCTCTACTCCTACCTCGACGAACGCACCCTGGCCGACTGCGTCGACCGCCCCTACGTCCAGCGCATCACCGCGCGCCAGGACGACGAGCACGGCCGCGGCATCGTGGTCCGCCAGGACGCCGCCTGAGACGGATCGACCGTCCACGCGACCTCGCTGTTCACCGGTCGGCGCTCACTGCCGACCGCCCTTCATCGACACCCCGTGCCGGCCCGCGTAGCCGTTGCGTGATGCCGGCCGCCATCCGGCCAGCGCCTTCGCGGACGGCCTGAGGATCTCCACGCGCAACGGGTGACAGGCCGCGGCGTCATCCGAGTGTCCCGCACCACAATCGCCGCCCGGGCAGGCAGAGAGCGCGGCGAGCAGGTCGATCTCCGCGAACAGCTCGAGGCAGTCGCCGGGACGCACCGGACTGGCCTTCATGAAGTAGCGGTGGGTGTCGCGCTCGAACCCGGTGCACATGAAGACGTTCAGGACGTCGTGCACGTGCGCTTCCGCCTCGTCCGGCGACAGCCCGGTGGCGGTGGCCAGGGCGCGCACCAGGTTGGAATGGCAGCAGCGATCGTAGTCGACACCGGTCAGGAGGTGGTTGGTGTAGGGATCGCAGCGCGTGCCGATGACGTCGTGCACCCCCGCACCATCTTCATCCCAGCCGTACCACGCGAGGCTGTCGTGGGTGACGGTCGCCATCGGCCTGAGTCCCGGGAGGCTGCTCCAGAGGCGGTCTCCCGTGGTCACGTGGGTCGCGTGCAGCTGGCGGGTCTTGCCGCTGAAGAAGCGCTCGCCGAGGTCGTCGGCGTTCCAGAGATTCAGGTCGCCGACCTGGGGGCCATCGACGCAGACGATACGGAACAGGTGACCGGCCGGCACGCGGAACGCGCGCGCGTCGCGCGGCGGGATGTCGATGGTGCCGATCGGGCTGGGGCCGGCCCGCACGCCGGCGTAGAACGCGGCATCGAACGGCGGCAGGCGGTCGACGGTGTAGCAGACGACCGGACGCGCGGCACGGCGCGTGGCGGCATCCGCCGGCTCGGCGGTCGGTTCGGACATGGGCGGCTCGTACGGCAGGGGACCTGCCTACGAGTTTCGGTCACCCTGGCACGCGCCGCCAGCGATCGGGTCACGCGGCCTGCCGTGCAGGCCCGAGCGCAACCCGGGATTCAGACGCAGCCGGTCGGTTTCGGCAGACCGCCGTACTTGGTGATCGGCTTCATCGGCCCGGTCATCCAGAGATCGAACAGCGACTTGGTGTCGGCGCCGATGTACTTCGCGAACTTGCGTACGGGCGGGACCGCCGAGTAGGTCTCGTAGTATTCGCGGGCCTTGATGACCTGCTCCCAGCGGTCTTCGTCGAGATCGACACCGTCGTTATCGGCCATCGCGTGCGCGATCGCCTCGCTCCAGTCGTTCATGTCCTCGAGGTAGCCGTCGCCATCGCGGGCCGGGATCTGGACGTCGCTCATGATCTGCTCCTGGGTTTCTGTATCCACTCGGTCATTGTCCCTATTGGATAATGCCTGACTAATTTAGTCAACTATCCACGATGGGAGAGCCGGGCTTCCGGCTGTGGTATACAGGCCGCAGTTTCCATGCCGGTCGCCGCAGGAGTCCCTCCCATGAGGTTCGCTTTGCCATCCCTTGCCGTACTGTGCCTGCTGCTGTTGGGCGGCTGCGCGGGGCTCGAGGAGAACCGCCGCAACTCCGACTTCGGACTGCAGATGCTCTCGTTCGAGAACGCCATGCGCTGGGGCAACTACAAGCTCGCGGCGGCATACATCAAGCCCGGGCACCTCGAGACCCCGATCGACTACGACGCCTACGAGGGTCTGCAGATCACCGACTACAAGGTGCGCAATACCGTCACCAGCGCGGACGAGGAACAGACCACCCTGGATCTCCGTATCAGCTACCTGCGCAAGGGGGATGTCACCGTGCGCACCCTCGACCACACGCAGGTCTGGGAATACGAAGAGACCAGCAAGCGCTGGTGGCTGATGACGCGACTGCCCGAGTTCAAGTAGCCGGCTCGGGCCGCTTCCATTCATCGAGCGCGACCTCGACCGTGGTCGCGCCGTCACCGAGCCACGCGCTGCCCGCATCGACGGTGCAGTCAAGCATCATCGAGCGCTGCACCAGTCCGGCCAGTTCCCGGGATGCGAGCTGTGGCACGTTGACCACCGACAGGTTGGCCAGCCCGTCGAGGAGATCGGCGTGCCGGGACCACCACAGCTCGGCGGCGTGCCCACCGTAGGCGAAGACCGCCACCTCGCGCGCCCGGCCGCAGGCCCTTCGCAGGCGCTTGGGCTCGGGCAGCCCGACCTCGATCCACTGCGCGAGCGTGCCGTCGTCGGCGTGGCGCCAGAGGTCCGGCTCGTCGCCGGTCGACAGGCCGCGGGTGAAGGCGAGCGCGGGATCGGCGTGCAGGGCGAACGCGAGCAGGCGCACCATCATCCGCTCGTCGGTCTCGGACGGGTGGCGCGCAACGGTCAGGTCGTGGGTCGCGTAGTAGTGGCGGTCGATGTCGCTGACCTGCAGCCCGACGCGGAAGATGGTCGCCTTGAGCGCCATGCCCGGGCTAGCCTGACGTCATGCCGGGTCCACCCAGTCGGCCAGCAGGGCGTCGACTGCGCGCTTCGGGGTCTCCTCGAGCCGCTGCATCAGTCCGAACGGCACCAGCGACCTGCCGGCACGCTGCGCGACTTCGGCCAGCATGCCGAGCCACAGCTGGGCGGTCATCTCGGCATCGGCGAGCGCGCGGTGGAAGGCGCCCTTCCGGGCCAGGCCGCGATAGTCCACCAGGGTCGCCAGCTTGTGATTCGGCGCCTGTGGGTAGATCCGGCGCGCGATGCGCATCGAGCAGGCGAAGGCTTCGGCATGCGGGGCCAGGCCGATGGCATCGAGCTCGGCCTCGAGGAAACGGCGATCGAACGCCGCGTTGTGCGCCACGAGCCTGTGGCCTTCGATGAACCCGG
>JAACFL010000129.1 GCA_009937385.1 Gammaproteobacteria bacterium
GCGAGCAGCGCCAGCTGGCGCAACAGCGCTCGGTCAAGCCAGGATCCGGGTCGCAGCATCCCGATCAGCGCCAGCGCGTTGAGCAGCGCCGGCACCCCGACCAGCGCGAAGCCGACGATCGCCGAGCGCGGCACCTCGACGCCGGTCAGCTCGAGCAGCAGCGCCGCCGGCACCAGCGCCACGACCGACAGGCAGACGAGGTTGGCCGCGACCAGGAGCCAGCCGGCGACGGTCCGGTTCACCCCCCCAGTCCCGGGGTACCGAAGATCCTTGCCACCGCGTCACCGACGAAATGGGTCACGACGACGACCAGCAGGGCGATCCCGACATGCTCTCCGACCACGGGCAGCCAGCGTGCACCCTGCGCGCGCGCCATCATCACGCTCAGCAGGGCGATCACCAGCAGCCCCCACACCACGCTGGCCAGGATCGCCAGGTCGAGCGGGAGCAGCAGCACCGGCACCACGAACGTGCTGGCCATCGAGAACTTGGCGGCAAAGGTCGCGAGCGTGGCGAGCCAGACGTGGCGCGCCGTGTGGCGCTGCTCCGCCTCCTTGGCGATATGGATGCCAAGGGCGTCCGACAGGGCGTCGGCGATCGCGATCGTGACGATGCCACCGATCACGGCGAGTTCCGAGCGGGTACCGGAGTGCAGCCCGACGATCAGGCCGAGCGTCGTGATCACCCCCGAGGTGAGACCGAAGTGGATTCCGCTGCTGACCCCGTCGCGCATCGCCACCACCGGTCGCGAACCTCAGAGCACGTTGCGCAGCATCAGTTCGCGCGGGTGCGGCTCGAGGTAGTGCTGGCGTGCGACGTAGGGATCGGGATGACGCCGGAAGTGGTGCTTGAACAGCGTCAGCGGCACCACCAGCGGCACCTCGCCCCGACGGTAGGCGGCGATCACCTCAACGAGTTCCGCCTTGTCGTCGGCGTCGATCTCGCGCTTGAGATAGCCGGCCAGGTGCTGCAGCACGTTGACGTGGCGCGCGCGCGTGGCGCGCTGCGCCAGGATCGCCATGACCCCGGCGATGTAGTCGTCGGCCTGGCTGCGCAGGCGACGGCCGTCGAGCTTCGCGATCCGCTGGCCGAGCATCTTCGCCTCGGCCTGGTGATGGGCCATCAGCACCAACTTGTGCGCGGCGTGGAAGTCGATCAGCGCGGCCTTGCTCAGCCCGGCCGCCTCGAGCGCCTGCCAGCGATGCAGCACGAAGACCCGCTGGATGAAGTTCTCGCGCAATACCGAGTCGCCGAGACGCCCCTCCTCCTCGACCGGCAGCAGCGGCCAGCGCGCCATCAGCGCGCGGGCGAACACGCCGACGCCCTTGCGCAGCCCGGCCCCACCCGCCTCGGGGTAGACCTTGACCCGCTCCATGCCGCAGCTCGGCGAATCCTTCTTGAGGATGTAGCCGGACAGACCGGTCAGGCTGCCCACGCGGTCCGCTGCGTGCTCTTCGAGCGCGACGGTGACGTCGAGCTCGGGCTTGCGCACCCCGACCACGCGCGGTCGTTCGACGTCGCCCACCAGCCGAATCGGTGGCCGCGGCAGGCCCAGGCCGGCCTCGAACTCGGGACAGACCGGCACGAACTCGAACCAGTCGGCAAGCGTGCCGCAGATGTAGGAATCGCGCTTGTGACCGCCGTCGAAGCGCACCTCGCTGCCGAGCAGGCAGCTGCTGATGCCGACGCGGATCGGCGTGCCTGCTTCGCTCATGCCAGCGAGTCCAGCAGTTCCGTGGTGCCCGCAACCCTGGCGAAAGGCAACGCGAGTGCGGCCATGAACGCGGCCTGGACATCGGCCGCCTGGACCTTGCGGCCGGCGAACTCGAGATCGCGGGTCGCGCAGGCATCGGCGGCCACACTGCAGCGGAAACCGAGGTCGAAGGCGGCACGCGCCGTGGTGTCGATACACATGTGGCTCATCGCGCCACAGATCAGCAGCGCGTCGACGCCCAGCCCGCCGAGCCGCTCCTGCAGGACGGTGTCGCGAAAGCTGTTCGGGAAGTTCTTCTCGACCACCGGCTCGCCGTCGCGTGGCGCGAGCGAGGCGTGGATCTCGGCGCCCGGCGTGCCGGGCAGGAAGAAGGTCGCGCCTGGACGCACCGAGAGGTGCCGCACGTGGACGACGGGCCGGCCCTCTTCGCGGAAGCGCTCGAGAAGTCGCGCGGCCTGCACGGCGGCCTCCTCGGTGCCGACCAGCGGCATCGCGCCGCCGGTGAAGTAGTCGTTCTGCAGGTCGACGATCAGCAACGCGGTGGTCATTCATCTCTCCTTGACGCTTGCGGCACGGCGCATCGCCGCGGCCCCGGGAGGCCGGGTCAGCATAGCAGTGCGGGATTGGAACAAGCGACCGGTGCGCACGCCCTGCGCACCAGGCAAATGAGGAACCTACTGGGTCTTGCGCACCCGGATCGACCAGTAGCCCTCGCCCTCCTCCATGCCGATCAGCTCGTGACCGCACTTGCGGGCCCAGGTCGGGATGTCGTTGGTGGACCCCTTGTCCGAGGAGAGCACCTCGAACTCGTCGCCAACGGCGGCGTGGGTGATCGCGGCGACCAGCTCGTCCAGCGGCTGGGGACAGAACGCACCGCGCGCGTCGATCATGCGTCGCTCTGACATCTCGTCTCCTCCTCTTGCATCGGGCAGGCGGTCAGGCGAGCCCTGTCACCGGCGGCTGCCCGACCCCGCCGCGCCCGGCGCGGCATCGTAGGTTGGTGTTATGGGGTCTCTGCGAACCCGTCCGGGTCCGTGGTGGCTTTGGCCGTTGGTCCGATTATTACCCCATGCCGTGCCGGCGCGACAGGGGTTGATCCATGAGAATATTTTATGGTCAGCGATATGGGCATCAGAGCCTATGTTGTTGTTTGCACTGCAACATTAGGCGTTTACCCATTGCGATCAGTCGCTTGGCCCAGCGACCTCGATGACTCGACAGCTAACGCTCAGACAGGTCTCCCGCGATGGTCATCCGCCTGTCACCGCGTCTGCGGCGGTAAACGATGCAGCAGGAACCCGGTCCAGATCATCTACAATCACCCAATGGGCAGGGAAACCGATCACACCGGCAAGGAGCCGCGAGGATGTTGAGACGCATCCTGCTGCCGGTGATCTTCCTGATCCTCGCCTACGGCTTCTGGATCAGTCCCGACTTCAAGGTGATCGCGGCCGGGGTCGCGATCTTCCTGTTCGGCATGCTCGCGCTGGAAGAGGGCTTCAAGGCGTTCACCGGCGGCCTGCTCGAGCGCCTGCTGCGCAAGACCACCGACAAGCTGTGGAAGAGCCTGGTGTTCGGCGTCGTGTCGACGACGCTGATGCAGTCGAGCTCGCTGGTCTCGGTGATCACCATCTCGTTCCTCAGTGCCGGCCTGCTCGGCCTGGCCGCCGGCATCGGCATCATCTTCGGCGCCAACCTCGGCACCACCACCGGCGCCTGGCTGGTGGCCGGCTTCGGCCTGAAGGTCAACATCGCCGCCTACGCGATGCCGATGCTGGTGTTCGGCGTCATCCTGGTGTTCCAGAAATCCAAGGCGCTCAACGGCATCGGCTACATCCTCGCCGGCATGGGCTTCCTGTTTCTCGGCATCGCCTACATGAAGGACGGGTTCGACGCATTCAAGGAGACGCTCGACCTGTCGCAGTTCGCGCTTCCTGGCCTGCTCGGGTTGCTGGTCTACACACTGGTCGGCATCGCCGCAACGGTGATCATGCAGTCGAGCCACGCGACGCTGGTGATCACCATCACCGCGCTCGCCGCCGGCCAGGTCACCTACGAGAACGCGCTCGCGCTGGCCATCGGCTCCAACGTCGGCACCACCATCACCGCGATCCTCGGTGCGCTGAGTGCCAACATCGAAGGCAAACGCCTGGCCGGGGCGCACCTGATCTTCAACGTCATCACCGGCACCATCGCGATCGTGCTGATCAAGCCGTTCGCCGCGTCCGTCGACGTCATCAGCGCCGCCATCGGCATCGCCGCCGACGACTACACGCTCAAGCTCGCGGTATTCCACACGCTGTTCAACCTGACCGGCATCGTCGTCATGCTGCCGCTGATCGGTCGATTGGTCGCACTGCTCGAAGGCTCGCTGAAGGCGAAGGCGAAGCACATCTCCGAGCCGCGCTACCTGACCGAATCGGCAGAGGCTTTCCCAGACACCGCGGTCGAGGCGGTGCGCAACGAGACGCTGCACATCTATGAGAACAGCCGCGACATCATCGCGTCAGGGCTCTACCTGCACCCGGCCGACCTCACCTCGGAGGCCGCCCTCAACGAGCGCATCGCCGCATCCGTACACGGCAGCCCAACCGACATCCAGGCGGCCTACGAGACCCGGGTCAAACCGCTGTACAACGCCGTGATCGAGTTCATCAGTCGGACAGCGACTGGCTGGGAGCAGCAGCAGATGGCCGATCTGCACTGGCTGCGCAACGCCAACCGCCACCTGGTCGAGGCGATCAAGGGCACCAAGCACCTGCAAAAGAACCTTTCCATCTACGTGCGCGGCGACAATGCGCATATCCGCGACGAATACAATCGCCTGCGCCTGCAGATCGCCTCGGTCCTGCTGCTTCTCGAACAGCTGCGCAACGGCGAGGACGCCGACGTCGCGATCCTCGCCCTGGACGGCATCAGGGCGCGCCTCGAACGGGGCGACGAGGCCTACACCGACCGCCTCTACGCGATGATCCGTGAACATCGCATCACACCGCAGATGGGCACGTCGCTGATGAACGACACCGGCTACGCGCACGACATCCAGCGCGACCTGATGGGGATGGCAGAGACCCTGTTCGCCGGTCCCGAAAGAGAACTGGCACCGGCGCAGCGCAAACTGCAGCTGGACGAAGACGAGATGGCCGACGCCCTCGGCGAGCGCGCGGCAAGCAACGACCCGGGCCCGCCGCCCGGCAAAGCGGATGGAGCGTGAGATGAAGACCCGCAAGCTGCTCGACAAACTGGTGGCCTACCTCGACGGGGACGCGCGCAAGCGCAAGAAGGAAAAAGACGAGATCAAGGCCGTTCTCAAGAAGCTCAAGCGCCGTGAGAAGAAGCTCAAGAACCTGCTCGACGAGACCAAGGACGCCGACAAGCGCACCGCGCTGCAGAAAGAGATCGATATCGTCCATGCCCAGCGCAAGAAGGGCGTGCGGCTGCTCAAGGCGTAGTCCGCCGTGCCGGGGGCCGAGGCCACCCGCGATCTTTCCCTGCTCGCATCCGAACTGCACCGGATCGCCGCGAGTCACAACCATCGTCACCTGCTGCTGATCGCCGGCTCACCGGCGTGGTGCCGAATGGCCGCGGCCGCTGCGCTCGACGATCACGACAGGCTCTGGATCGGCACGACCGCCGCGGATGCCGGCCCGGTCATGCCCGCCAGCCGTGCGCGCACGCTGCTCGGCGGCGAATGGCTCGATGCCGTCTACGACGCCCACGCCGGGCTCGATGTCGACGCGCTCGCCGCGGTCGCCGGCACGCTGCGTGGCGGCGGCCTGTTGCTGCTGCTCGTGCCACCGCTCGATGCCTGGCCGACCCGGCCCGACCCGGCGCTGGCGCGCCTGCTGAGCAGCCCCGCGTCTCCCGCCGATGCCGCGGGGCGCTTCGTCACCCGTCTGGTCGACCTGCTGCAGGTCAGCGCGGGCGTCACGGTCTGCACCGAAGGGGCCCCGTTACCACGCGTTGACAGACCCGAAAGCAACAGCGCACCGGTCACCAGACCGGACGCTGACGGCTGCCTCGGAGACGACCAGCGCCGCGCGGTCGACGCGGTGGTCGCGGCAGCCACCGGACAGCCGGCGGTGCTGACCGCCGATCGTGGACGCGGCAAGTCGGCGGCACTCGGTCTGGCCGCGGCCAGGCTGCTGACGACGCGACCGCTCGGGATCGTCGTGACGGCGCCGCGCCGCAGCGCCGCGTCTGCGCTGTTCCGTCACGCCGCCGAGCGCCTCGGCCTGCCGCATGCACAGGGTGACCTCGAGACCGCGAACGGGGGGTGGCTGCGCTTCGTGGCCCCGGACCGGCTGTTGCGCGAGCCGCATGCAGCGGACCTGGTGCTGGTCGACGAGGCCGCGGCGATCCCGACGCCGCTGCTCGAACGCCTGCTACGTCGCGATCACCGGGTCGCCTTCGCGACCACCGTGCACGGTTACGAGGGCACTGGGCGCGGCTTCGCGTTGCGCTTCCGCGCGACCCTCGACCGCCTCGCCCCCGGCTGGCAGGAGGTGAACCTGCACACGCCCGTCCGCTGGGCCCCGGACGACCCGCTTGAGGCCTGGCTCAACGCGACGCTGCTGCTGGACGCGGAACCCTCGCCCGACGCGCCGGGTCCCGGCACGCTGGACTGCACGTGTCTCGACCGCGACGACCTGCTGGCCGACGCATCCCTGCTGCGGGAGCTGTTCGGCCTGCTGGTGCAGGCGCATTACCGCACCACGCCCGCGGACCTGCGCCAGCTGCTCGATGCCCCGGCGGTCACCGTCCACGTGGCACGCCTCGCAGGCGCGCTGGCCGGGGTGGCGGTCTGCGTCGACGAGGGGCGCCTGGAAGCGTCGCTCGCGTTCGCGGTCTGGGCCGGTCATCGGCGGCTACGCGGCCACCTGGTCGCGCAGTCGCTGGCCAGCCACGCCGGGCTGCAGGACGCACCCCGTCTCGGCTACCGGCGGGTGCAGCGCATCGCGGTCCACCCGCGCGCCCGCCGACGGGGGGTCGGCCGGGCCCTCCTCGAGGCCGTCGAGGCCAGTGCTCGCGAGCAGGGCCACGATGTCGTCGCAACCAGCTTCGGCATGACCCCCGACCTGGTCGCCTTCTGGAGCGCGTGCGGCTTCGACGCGGCGCGCGTCGGGCTGCGTCGTGAGGCGGCCAGCGGCGCGCACGCGCTGATGATGCTGCGGC
>JAACFL010000130.1 GCA_009937385.1 Gammaproteobacteria bacterium
CGCTCGTCGACGCTCAGCGCCGCACTGGTCGCCTCGGCGTGGCAGCCCAGCATCAGCGAGGACGGAAACGGCCAGGGCTGGCTGCCGAGGTAGCGCACCGTACCCACCGTGACGCCGGCCTCCTCGTGCACCTCGCGGCGTACCGCGGCCTCGAGCGTTTCGCCCGGCTCGACGAAACCGGCCAGGCAGGACCAGAACTCTTCGACGAAGCGGTGCTGGCGGCCCAGCAGGCACTCATCCCCACGGGTCACGAGCATGATCACGACCGGGTCGTTGCGCGGGTAGTGGTGGAAGGCGCACCTCGGGCAGTCGCGCTGCGCGCCGCCACGGGCGAGATGGGTCTGGGCACCGCAGGCCGAGCAGAAACGGTGCGTCGCATGCCACTCGAGGAGCGAACGGGCATGGGCCAGCAGGCCCGATTCGGCGACCGGCAGGTCGGCGGTGATCGAGCGTGCGTCTATGAACTTCGCGTGTGCGGGCCGTTCCGGTATTTCGTCGACGGTGATCGCGAAGCGCGTCACACCGTCGAGCCTGCCGAGCAACAGCGGCTCGTCGACCCGCGCGGGCAGGGCATCACCCGGCAGCCAGCCGAGGCCTGGCGGGCCGTCGAGGTCGATCCACGGGCGAGCCTCGTTGAACGGCAGGTAGCGGCTCTCCGGATCGGCATGCAGCGCGGCGAGCGCGGCCGCATCGTCACGCGTCGCATCGAGGCGATCGATGACGTTGCCTGAGAAGGGGATCGACTCGAACACTCCGCGATCCTTCCGTCTTCAGCGGTCGTCGAACAGCTGCCAGCGTGGCCCGCTGGGCAGTGCGATGTCGATCTCGACGCGATCCTCGCTCCAACCGTGCACGGTGTCGCGGGCCTCGACGATGACCCGCGCGGTGCCCGGCGGCAGCGAGAAGGCGGACCCGCTGCGGGTGAACGGCTGTTCAGCAACGTGCGGGTGGTAGAGCGTGCGGTGGCTGAGGACCTCGCCTTCAGCGGTGGTGACGCGCCAGGCATCGGCGTAGTGCTCCCAGCCGGTGTCGGCGTGGCGCAGCGTCACCGACGGTTGCCATTGACCGTCGGTGCGGCGCAGTTCGGCGAACACGATCTCGACACCGCCGGCCACGAGCGGTTGCGGCACCAGCAGCAACAGCGGCAGCAGCAGGAGGATGCGGCAGGGACGTGACATCACGGCACTCCACTCGGGCGATGGCCTAGCGTGACGCCACATGTCCCGGCTGGCAACCAAGGGGCCGGGTATGATGAATCCAGGTGAACCCGGGGGATAGAGTTCGATGCGAGCCCTTCTTGCTGACGTTCGCGTCTTGCGTCGCGATGGCACGCAAACGCGTGCGAGACCTTCGCGCGAGTTGCAGCCGAATAGGGTTGGCGACAGCCGCTTCAATGCCGGTGGGTTCGACGCCAGGTTGTTCGTGCAGGCCGAGGTCACCCGCTCTGCCGTGGACACCGGCGGGCGCTGAACCGCGCCGGCTGACCCGATGGGCCGCGAATCCGACCGCATCCCGCAGCAGGTCGACTGCCTCGAGACCGAGCGCATGCCGGCGACGCTGATGTCGCTGACCGGCTATCACTGCGAGGTGTGGCAGGCGCATGGCCAGCTGTTGCGCGACGGCAAGCGGGTCGGGCTCGACCTGATCATCAAGTGCCACAAGGAGCCCTGCACGCTGTCGGAGGTGCGCCTGCTGGCGGCCGACTACCGTCGGCTGCGCGACTCCCTGGGCGAAATCGTGCCGCGTGCGACCTTCGTCGCCACGCGCATCGACGGACGGCCCAACGTGATCGTGCTCGCCGAGGTGGTGCGACCCTGGTTCAATATCGCCAACCCGGCCAACGAGGGCGAGGCGGTGCCGCTGCTGCGCCGACTGCACGTCGCGCGCGCCCAGCTCGGGATCTTCGTCGAGGCGGCGCGTGCCTGGTACGAGTCGGACGACATGCGCGTCGTCGACCTGTGGGGCATCGACAACCTGGTGCTCGACCGCGACCAGCGGGTGCGTTATGTCGACAGCTTTCGGGTCTTCTTCTTCGCCGACATGCTGCACGTCCTCGCCCACCCGGACGAGGACCTGCGCGAGCGCATCGAGCTGTCGCTGCGCCGGCTCGACTACCTCGAGCACCTGCTCGCCGAGGCGCGACCACGCGAGTGACGGCGTCGCTGCGCAGGCCTCGACGGAGCGATGTCCGAGGTCGGGGCGCAGCGTCGAGCACGGATCGCGCGGGCCACTCTTCAGCCCGTCACGGCGTTCACCGTCCGGCAAGCCGTGCCAGCGGATCCTGGCGATAGAAGGCACGCAGCTGGGCGTAGACCGCGGGCACCAGCTCCACGACCGCGTCCGGTGCGGTGAAGAAGTGCTCGCTCAGCACCGCGAAGAACTCCTCGGGTGCCTCGGCCGCGTAGGGGTCGATCCAGGTCGTGCGTCCGGCATCGACCTCGGCGCAAAGCGCGTCGAACGCGGCCTGGAAGTCGCGACGCCACGCGGCACCGTCCATGCCGGGGTGCAGCGGTGGGCAGCCGTTGGTGTAGCCGTCGCGCTGGTCGAGCTTGTGCGCGATCTCGTGGATCACCACGTTGCTGCCTTCGCCGTACGGCTCGGCCCCGGGTGCGGCGTCGGCCCATGAGAGGATCAGCGGACCGCGCTCCCAGGACTCACCGATGCGCTCGTCGCGCCCGCGGTGCACCACCCCGTCCTCGTCCGCCTCCTCGAGGTCGACGACGAAGGTGTCGGGGTAGAGGATCACGCTGCGCCAGCCATCCAGCCAGTCCATGCCGAGTTCGAGCAGTGGCAGGCAGGCCTGCGCCGCGATGGCCATGCGCTTGGCGTCGTCCACATCGAGGCCGTGCGCGCCGCTGAACGTCTTGGCGTGCACGAACAGCGTCGCCAGCTCGCGGAGCCTTTCCAGCGCAGCGGGCCGAAGCCCGTCGAGTACCGGGAGATCGGCGACGGTCGCCTGCCAGGTGGCGTCGGCGAGCGGGTGGTGGGCAAGGATGCGAGCCCGGCGCCAGGCACGCAGGCGGGCGACGGGATTCACGCTATGCGGTGGGCCGCGTCGGCTCAGACGGAGATGCGACGCAGCTTCTCGAGGTGGCGGGCGGTGTCGTCGCGCAGGCGTGCGGCGATGCGTTCGAAGTCGGGTGCCTTGCAGGTCACCACGTCGTAGAACTTGGACTCGATGATCGAACTCTCGATGTGGCGCGCGGTCTTGACGGCCTCGTCGAGACGCAGCTCGGAGTGGTCGGCGCGTTTCAGGGCGCGCCGCACGTCGCTGACCTCCTGGTCGATGATCTCGCTTTCGAACTCGCCGATGCCCTCGAGGTGGTGGCCTGCGTCGAGCATCTTGCGGATCGCCCCCAGCGCACCGGCATGGGTCTGCTCCTCGCGCGCCAGCTGGCGCCAGGCCGGGCCCTGTTCCGGGAAGCGGACCGCGTAGCGCTTGTAGAGTTCGCCGACCAGTTCCTCCCACTCGATGAGGCGGTCGACGATACGAAGCTGGGCGGCAATGAGCTTGTCGCTGATGGACATCGTTACTCTGTGTACGGTGGAATACGACGCCACGATAGCGCAGCCGTGCGTGCGCTGCCAAGCGTCCGTTGCAAGCCTCCCGGGCTCGGCTACGCTGAGTCTTACGCAGATCACTGGGAGCAGCCATGCACGGGCGCGTCCTCGTCGTCGCAGGCTCGGATTCCGGGGGCGGTGCCGGCATCCAGGCCGACATCAAGACCGTGACCGCTCTCGGCGGCTACGCCGCGACCGCGGTCACCGCGTTGACCGCGCAGAACACCCTTGGCGTGCACGGCGTGGTCACGGTCGATCCCGATTTCATCACCATGCAGATGCGCGTTGTGCTCGACGACCTCGGCGCCGACTGCATCAAGACCGGCATGCTGAACAGCGTGGCGGTGATCGAAGCGGTGGCCGACGAGCTCGAGCGGCACGGTGAGATTCCCGTGGTGGTCGACCCGGTCATGGTCGCCAAGAGTGGCGACCGCCTCATCGAGGACGATGCGGTCGAGTGCCTGCGCGAAAGGCTGCTGCCGCTGGCGCACGTGCTCACGCCCAACATGCCCGAAGCCGGTCGCCTCGTCGGCATGAGTGTCGACGATCCCAGCGCGATGGTCGCTGCGGGACTCTGCCTGGTCGACCAGGGCGCGCGGGCGGTCGCGGTCAAAGGCGGCCACCTCACTGGCGAGCGCATCGTCGATTTGCTGGTCACCGGCGCAGATGTCGAGCGCGCGGAGAGTGCGCGCCTGGACACCACCAGCGTGCACGGCTCGGGCTGCACCTTCGCCTCGGCGCTCGCCACCGGGCTCGCGCAGGGCCTCGAGCCGCGCACCGCGTTTCACCGCGCACGGCTCTATGTCCACGAGGCGATCCGTAACGCGCCGGTGCTGGGCAAGGGCCATGGTCCACTCGACCACGGTCACGCGATCCCGGCCTACCACCTGTGAGCACGCCACCCGAGGCCGGTGATGGACCGCTGCGGCCTAAGCCGCCACCGCCACCTGAGCCGGCGTCGCCGCGTCGCTGGCGGGTGCGCGCGATCAGTTCGCTGCTGTTCGCGTTGCCGGCGCTCGCCCTCGGCGCGATCGGTCTGGTTCAGCTGCTGACCAGTGACGTGGTGACCGTGCTTCCCAACCGTCAGGAGGTCACCGGCCGTGACGCGGTCGAGGCGGTGGTGGTCTACCTCGCGCTCGGCGGTGGTCTGCTCGCCTGGGGGCTCTACGCGCTGCGCCGCGCCCGGTCCTGATCCCGCTCATCGCGCGAGCAGCGCCTCGAAGTTGTCGTGGGCGAGCCGCGCCGCGACGTCGGCCGGCAGGCCGGCGAGGATCGCGCGCGCCCGGGTGGTGATCGACGGCAGTGCCGGCCAGCGTGGCGGCGTCCACGTGTCACTGGCCATCAGGAAGCGGTCGGCATGGCGGATCAGCACCTCACGCCAGGCCGCGTCGAGCCCATCACCGTCGAGGATGTTGCCGTAGCGGTAGGAGAGGTCGGCCATCAGGCCGGGCTGGCGCGAGAGCACGGCGTCGACGGTGGGCAACGGTTCGCCCAGGCCCGCATGCGCCCAGAGGATGCGAACCCCCGGTGCCGCTGCGGCCAGCGCTTCGATGCCGGGGCCGTCGGTGTGGGCGTGCAGGAACAGCCCGCGCTCGCGGGCGAGCGCGATCAGGCGCGCCATCTCGGGCGAACCGACGTCGGCGGCGTCGAGGTGGAACTCGCCGAGCCCCCGGTAGACGTCGCTTGCGGCCAGGCGGGCCTCGACGTAGGCAACCACCTCGGGATCGCGGTGCCACGCGGCCATGTCCTCGCGATCGCGATAGGGACGCAGCACCGGGACGACGCGCTCCGGTGCGAGACGGTAGAGCGCCAGCGTGCCGTCATCGGGGGTGCTCGACACCAGTGCCCGCGTGATGCCGGCCGCGTCGAGCAGCGCCAGTGCGCGCTCCGGCGGTACGCTGTCGTGGGCGTTGGCGCTGTAGTGGATGTGGCCGTCGTGCAGTGGGCCGACGGCATGGGCTGCTGGCATCGCGATCAGCAGCGTGGCCAACAGCAACAAGCGGTTCGATCGGGACATCGTCTCGCTCCGTGTGTTCAGGGTATGGTCGAAGGCCCGTACGAAAGGCGGGTTTTTCCCATGGCCCGATTCTGACAAAATACCCCGCCTTCATATTTCCGTCATCTACCCAGGATCATCCTCATGCAGTCGTTCAGCCTCGAGTCCCACGGCATCACCGTTGGCCGTGTCCTGCGCAACGCGTCGCCCGCCCTTCTCTACGAGGAAGCGCTGCGCAACGAGCCCGGCACCGCAGTTTCGTCGACCGGTGCGCTGATCGCGCTGTCCGGGGCCAAGACCGGGCGCAGTCCGAAGGACAAGCGCGTCGTGGGTCATGAACAGGTGCTCGACGACGTCTGGTGGGGTGATGTCAACGTCAGCCTGGAGGACCGGGTGTTCGACATCGCGCGTCGCAGCGCTGTCGACTACCTCAGCACCCGCGACCAGCTCTACGTGATCGACGGCTTCGCCGGCTGGGACGAGAACTACCGCGTCAAGGTGCGCATCATCTGCGAGCGTGCCTACCACGCGCTGTTCATGCGCAACATGCTGATCCGCCCGACTGCCGAGCAGCTGGCCGACTTCGGTACGCCCGACTACGTGATCTACAACGCCGGCCGCTTCCCGGCCAACCCGATGCTGGATGGCGTCGAGTCTTCGACCAGCGTCAGCCTCTGCCTGGCGCGTGGCGAGTTCGTGATCCTCGGTACCGAATACGCCGGCGAGATGAAGAAGGGCGTGTTCACGATCATGAACTACCTGATGCCCAAGAACGGCGTGCTGTCGATGCACTGCTCGTCCAACGAGGGTCCCGACGGCGACGTCAGCATCTTCTTCGGCCTGTCCGGTACCGGCAAGACGACGCTGTCGGCCGATCCTAAGCGCAAGCTGATCGGCGACGACGAGCACTGCTGGACCGACGACGGCGTGTTCAACATCGAGGGTGGCTGCTACGCCAAGGTGATCGACCTCTCCAAGGAGGCCGAGCCCGACATCTACAACGCCATCCGTTTCGGCGCGGTGCTCGAGAACGTGGTCTTCGACCCGGACAGCCGCGAGGTCGACTACACCAACAGTTCGATCACCGAGAACACCCGCTGCTCCTACCCGGTCGAGTACATCGACAACGCCAAGATTCCCGGCACCGGGGGCGTGCCGGACAACGTCGTGTTCCTGACCTGCGACGCCTTCAGCGTGCTGCCGCCGGTCAGCCGCCTCGACCCGGCCCAGGCGATGTACCACTTCATCAGCGGCTACACCGCCAAGGTGGCCGGCACCGAGATGGGCGTCACCGAGCCGCAGGCGACCTTCTCGTCGTGTTTCGGCGC
>JAACFL010000131.1 GCA_009937385.1 Gammaproteobacteria bacterium
CGGCCCCAGGCCGCGATGGCTGTCGTGAGGATCATTCATCAACACACGGCAGGCGTGTGGGACCCCAAAAGGAGGACGGCCTCCAGGCCGCCCTCGTACACTCTTGTGAAAAGCGAGCTGACCTAGCCTTTCGGCCGCTCGTCGCGCACCCGCACCGCCTTGCCCTGCGAGCGCGGCACCTCGCCCGGGGCCTTGAGCAGCACGTCGCAGGTGACGCCGATCAGCGACTTGATGTGGTGGCGAATCTCGCCAGCGAGCTTTTCGTAGTCTCCGCTGGCGGTTTCAGGTGCCGCCTCGATCTCCGCGGCTAGGGTGTCCATGGAACCCTCGCGTCGCACGACCAGCTGGTAGTGCGGGGCGATGCCAGCGAAGCCGACCATGACCGCCTCGATCTGCGACGGGTAGACGTTGACGCCGCGGATGATCAGCATGTCGTCGTTGCGCCCGGTCACGCGCAGGATGCGCACGTGGCTGCGGCCGCACGTGCACGGCTCGGTGCTGAGCCGCGTGATGTCCCGCGTGCGGTAGCGGATCATCGGCAGCGCCCGCTTGGTCAGCGTGGTGATGACCAGCTCGCCGCTCTCGCCCATCGGCTGCGGTTCGCCGCTCTCCGGGTCGATGATCTCGAACAGGAAGTGATCCTCCCAGCCATGCAGCCCTGCACGCTCCTCGACGCACTCTGCGGCGACACCCGGGCCCATGATCTCCGAGAGGCCGTAGATGTCGACGGCGCGGATGCCGAGGCGCTGGTCGAGCTCGGCGCGCATCGCCTCGGACCACGGTTCGGCACCGAACACGCCAATGGCGAGTGGCCCGCCGGCGATATCCACGCCTTCGGCCTCGGCCACCTCGGCGATGTTCAGCGCGTACGATGGCGTCGCGCACAGCACGCGCGCGCCGAAGTCCTGCAGCAGCACGATCTGTTTCTCGGTGTTGCCACCCGACATTGGCGTCACGGTGCAGCCGAGCCGCTCGCCGCCGTAGTGTGCGCCGAGACCGCCGGTGAACAGGCCGTAGCCGTAGGCGTTGTGCATGATGTCGCCGGGTCGCCCACCGGCACAGCCGATCGACCGTGCCATCAGGTCGGCCCACCGGTCGATGTCACCGCGCGTGTAACCGACCACGGTCGGTTTGCCGGTGGTCCCCGACGAGGCGTGCACGCGGACCACCTTGTCCATGGGCACCGCGAACATATCGAACGGGTACGTTGCACGCAGGTCGTCCTTGACGCTGAAAGGGAACTTCGCCAGGTCTTCGAGCGACTTCAGATCACCGGGTTTGACGCCAGCAGCATCGAATTGGGTGCGGAAGTGGGCCACGTTGGCGTAGGCATGAGCGAGGGTTTTCTTCAGCCGCTTGAGCTGCAGCCTGGCGAGTTTCTTGCGCGGAAGCGTCTCGATCTCGGGCTGGAAATGGAACGGTGCGGTGGCTTTCTTCCGCGCTTTCTTGGATGCGCCCATGGTGGTTCCTCCTGCTGTTCTTATCGGTTGTCTCGCGGGCCGTCGCCGTGCGGTTCCGGATGGTCTCCGACCAAACGTAGACCGGACGCGTTCGTGCAGGCAAGCCGGTCGGTCCAGGGGTGGCGGGCGGTTGCCATACCGCGACTACCAGCCCGGCTTGCTGCCTAGGCCGCCGGTCCCCGCGCCACGCGCCGGCGTGTGCATGATGGCAAAGCCCTGGTTGTAACCGGCGCGGGTGACGATCGCGAATTTCACGCCCCACCCGGCCAGAAGCGCCATCAATCCGGCGAGTGCGGTGAGCGGGGCCTGTGCCGAGGGCACGCCGGCAGCGACCACAAGCAGCAGGACCGGCGCGACGTGACCGGCGCCGGCGAACGGCGCCTCGGCTCGCTCCAACGCCCTCAGCGCCTCGTTGGGTGCGTTGCCCTGCAGCGCCTTGCGGTACCCGCGCCAGGCGAGGATGCGTGTGACCAGAGCGACGAGAAGCAGCACGCTGGCGCCAAGAGTGGCCTCGTGCCAGCCGCCGAGCAGGGCGACCAGCAGGTAGAGCGCGGCACCCTCGACGAGACCCGTTGCGAGGATCAGCGGCAGCAGGCGCGGCTCGCGCCAGGCAGGGATGCCGCGCGCCTCCTTGAGGATGCGTGCCTGGCAGTAGAGGAACGCGACGGCGAGCAGGCCGGCGAGCAGGCCGAGCAGTGTCCACTCGAGCAGCGCGGCCAGCAGGGCGACCAGCAGCAACGGGCCGGCGACGAACGCCTCGCGGCTCATCCACGAGGTGCGTGGATTGAACAGCGCGTTGAGACCGCGGAGCGGTCGTCCGAGATGCAGCATGACCTGGGCCAGGCCGCCACCAATGAGCAGCAGGCCGAGCCACGTCGGCGCGGCCAGCGGCTGGCCGGCGAGGGCGCCCAGCGCGGCGACCAGCAGCAGGCCGCTGCCGCTGCCCCCGGTCAGGAAATTGACCGCGACGTGCCAGTCCCAGTGGGTCTGGAGCCACGGTTTGCCACCGACGTTCATCGGTCCTCCCACAGGTAGTAGAAACCCGGATCGGTGCCGAGCTCCTCGTGCATCCGGAAGTGCTTGTGCGCCGCCAGCAATTGGCTGACGTTGCTGTCCGGGTCTTCGATGTCGCCGAACTGCAGGGCGCTGGCGATGCAGGCGTTGACGCAGGCCGGCGTCGCTTCTGGATCGACTCCAGGTGTCAGGCCATGCTGTTCGCCGTAGTCGATGCGGTCGCTGCAGAAGGTGCACTTCTGCGCCACGCCGAGTCGGCCCGGGTTCTCGCGTTGTGTCTCGCTGCGCATGCGGCCCTCGCGGTAGGCCTGGCCCGGTTGCTCCACCATGTAGCGCGCCTGGTACGGGCAGGCGACCGCGCAGTAGCCGCAGCCGATGCACAGGTCGTAGTCGATGGTCACGAGGCCGTCGGCGCGCTGTCCGGTCGCGGTCGAGGGGCAGACGTGCATGCAGGGGGGGTCGGCGCAGTGCATGCAGCCGACCGGGACGAACGCGCGGCGCACGTCGGGGAATTCGCCGACTTCCATGTCGAGCACCCGGCGCCACTGCACGCCGGGCGCGGTGGCGTTGGTGTGCTTGCAGGCGGCGGTGCAGGTCTGGCAGCCGACACAGCGCTCGAGGTCGGCGACCATCACGTAGCGGGTCACCGCGCGCCCTCCACGCGGTTCACCTGGACGCGGGTCAGGTCGGCGCCCGAGCCGGTTGAGTCGGTGAGGTCGATCAGCATCGGCACCAGCTTGTTCAGGCTCGGCAGCTCGAGATCCTTGGCGTACGGCGTCGCCCAGTGTTCGAACTGGCCGATCATCAGCAGCGTGTCGGGACGGATGCCCTGGCGGGTGACCACCCGGCCGCGCGTGGCGTTGAGCGGCGAGCGGATCTCGACCAGGTCGCCGTCGGCAAGGCCCAGCTCGGCGGCCTTGGTGGCGTTGATGACCACGCCGCCATGGCCGCCGACGTTCTCTGCCACCTCGCGCATCATCTGGATGCCGGCGTTGCCGCCCCAGGCGTACTGCATGCTGCGTGCGGTGACCGCCCAGAACGGGTAGTCGCGGATGTCGACGCGGTAGTTGCGCTCGAGCGCCTTTTCCCACATTTCCGGGTAGTTCTTGTACTCGGGCAGCGGGTCGTACTCCTCGAGCTGCTCGTCCCACCAGCTGATGCCATGCTCGTGAAGGCGCCGGCCGAGCTGCTTGCCGACGCGCATCAGCCGCTCCTGATACGGCAGTTCGAAGCGCAGCCCGGCATCCTCGATCGCGGCGTAGAGGTACCACTTGACGCGCGGAAACGGGGCGACGCGGAAGCCGTGCTCGCGGTACCAGTCGAGGCCCTGGTCCTCGGCGCCGTCGGTGATCTCGGCGCTCGCCGCGCGGCAGGTCGCATCCCATACCGCCTCGACGCTGGGCGCTTCGTCCTCGGCCAGCGAGAAGTCGTAGTGCTCGCCCTTGAGGGGCACGCCGGCGGCACCGCGGTTGACCGCCTTGACGTACTTGTCGAGCACACCGCTGCGCCGCGCGAGCTCGGTCGCGATCCAGGTGAAGTCGCGCGCATCGCCCTGCGCCTCGACCACCGGCTGGCGCAGCGCGAAGCCCTGGTAGTCCCAGAACTGCTCGATGAACTTGGTGCCGCCGACCCGGATCAGCTGCAGTCCCTCCAGGTCGGTGCGGTCCGGCAGCAGGATGTCGGCGAAGTGATTGGTCTCGTCGTTGGTCAGTGCGAAGCAGACCGTGAACGGAAAGCGCGAGAGCACCTCGGTGATCTGCGTGGTGTCCCAGAACGAGATCGCCGGGTTGGTGCGGTAGACGAACCAGATGTCGGGCGGTGTCGCCTGCGGCCAGTGCTCGGGCGCCTGCTGCTGCTGCATCCAGGCCAGGTGGGTCGGCCCGAGCGCCTGGCTCCACGGCGAGTTGGCGACCAGTGGGATCAGCGTGCGGTTGGCGTTGCGCACGTCGGGCTTGGCCAGCCAGCCGGCCTTGTCGGTCGGGTTCATCGGGTAGTCCATGAACCCGTCCGGGTGCGGCTTGACGCTGAGGTTGCGGTCGGTCGCCGGGCGGTTCAGGCGCACCGTGGTGCCGAGCGTGCCGCCGGGCACCTCGAGCGCGCCGACCAGGCACGCCATCAGGGTGCGCGCCCAGCAGCAGTCGAAGCCACCCCAGCCGTTGTTGACGGTCTTGCCGAGCGCGATGGCCACCGGGCGGTAGGGGAGTTCACGGCCCTCGACCTCGGTGGTCTCGCCGACGCGCGCGTGGTCGATGAACTCCAGCGCCAGGCGCCGGATGACCTTGTGCGGCACGTCGCAGATGCGCCCGGCCCACAGCGGCGTATACCCGGCGGTGTGGTCAATCAGCTTCTGGAACGCCGGCTGCACCTTCTCCATGCGGTGCTCCCAGGCGTCGTCGTCGGCACCGATCTCGATGCCCGAGACCTTGAACGTGCCCTCGAGCGCCGGGTCGCTGTCCGATGTGTCGAACGGCACCGCGCGCTTGCGCTGCAGGCAGTAGATCAGCGGCTTGCTGGTCGCCGGGTCGCGCAGGAAGAAGCCGTTTGGCGCGACCAGGTAGGGTGAGGTGGTGCGGTGCTTGAGGAACGGGATGTCGAGCCGCTGGCGCTGCTCGTGGAGCATCACGTGCAGCAGGCCGAACATGAATGCGGCGTCGGTCTTGGGCCGGATCGGCACCCACTCGGCGGAGCACGCCCCGGTCACTGACAGGTGCGGCTCGATCTGCACCCGCTTGGCGCCTCGAGCGCGCGCATCGGCATGACGCTTGACGCCGCACACGCCACCGGAGGCCTCGACGTTGTAGCCGAACGAGAGCATGTACTCGGTGTTCGGCGTGTCCGGTGCGACCGTGAACGCGCGGTGCCAGAGCTCGCCGTAGAGGTGCTCGGAGTGGTAGCACTTGACGCCCTGGCCGCTGCCGAAGCCGAAGTCGATCGGCCCGATCGAGGCGAGGAACGCCGGCAGCGTGCCCATGTAGTAGGTCGGCGTGCCGCCGCCGCCGAAGCTCGCGGCGATGCGTGGGTAGCCTGAGTCGTCGTTGGGGCCCTTCGCCTGCACCGCCTCGAGGCGCTCGGCGATGGTGTCTAGCGCCTCGTCCCAGGAGATCGGCACGAATCCGGGGTCCTGGTCGACGCCCTTCCTGGGATTGGTGCGCTTCATCGGTGTCAGGATGCGGTTCGGGTTGTACATCTTCTGCAGCAACCCGAACGCCTTGACGCACACCTTGCCGGCCGAGGGGGTGACCTCGGCCGCGGCGAAGTTGGGCTCGACCTCTGTCGCCACCCCGTCGACCACCTTGACCGTCATCAGGTCAGGCCCCGCGACGCACTGGTAACAGTAGGTCGGGACCTTCTTCGCGGTCCCGTCCGCAGGGCTGCTCACAGACCGGCCTTGGCCGCCTTGCCCTTGAGACGCTCGGCGGTTTTGGCGACGTCGACGACGAAGCGGTTGTGCTTGCCGCGTGCCACCTCCTCGATGGCATCGCGGGCGGTCACGTCGAAGCTCACCGCGCGCCCGTTGACCGCGCTGACCGTCACGCTGATCTCGACCCACATGCCCATCAGCGTCGCACCGACGTGGTCGATCTCGACGCGCGTGCCGACCGAGTCCTCGCCCGGGTCGAGGTGCTCGAGCAGCAGGTCGCGACAGGTCATCTCGATGTCGCGCACCAGTTCCGGGGTGGCGTAGACGCGCCCGTCGTCGCCCATGAAATCGATGGTGCGCGCGGCGTCGATGTCGATGCGTGCCGTGGTTTCAAGCCCGGCGGTGAGGCTCTCTTTCATCGTCTTCCTCCTGCGAATTCCGCTGGCGGGCCAGGCGAACGCCCGGTCCCGGCGAGGCAGGTAGATTACCTTTACGTAAACGTAATGTACAACTCCGTGATGGAGATTGAGAATCGATCTAAATCCCGTGAGGTCATGGGGTATTGCGCGGTTCACGGTTCGCCGTTAGAGTGTTCCCAGGTCTATTGACCTTTACGTAAACGTCAATGATCGTCGAACGGATGCCTCAGAAGCTCCGCATGCGATCGCATAACAATCCCTTTCCCAGGAGGAGACAGATGCTCAAGCCACGCTTCCTATCCGGCCTCGCGGCCGGTGTCGCCGCGATGACCCTCGCGGCCACCCCGCTGCAGGCAGCCGAGCCGATCAAGATCGGCACCTTCCTCGCCGTCACCGGCCCCGCGTCGTTCCTCGGCGACCCCGAGCTCAAGACGCTGCAGATGTACATCGACCAGATCAACAGCGACGGTGGCGTCATCGGGCGCAAGGTCGAGCTGGTGCACTACGATTCCGGCGCGAATCCGAAGAAGGCGGTCGACTTCGCCAAGCGGCTGATCCAGCGCGATAAGGTCGACGTGATCGTCGG
>JAACFL010000132.1 GCA_009937385.1 Gammaproteobacteria bacterium
CCGGTGTTGATGGCGATCGCCTCGTGCAGCACCAGGTTCGGCAGCACCTTCGCCCAGAGCCGCGCCTTGTAGTCGTCGACGACGATCGCCCCGAGCAGCCCGGCATCGACCAGTTCCATTAGGTCGGCGTCCTGCAACTGCTCGGGCATCGCGACCAGTTCCACCGGCTCCAGGCCCTCGCTGTGGAACCTGGCGTTCAGACGCTGCAGGTGCTCGTAGTAGCTCGACGAGGGACGCACGTGGACCTTCCGCCCGGCCAGGTCCTCCAGACGCGACAGGTCAGGGCCGGCAGGGCCGGTGACCACGATCTCGTCGATGTCACGCAGCAGCGGCGCCGAGAAATCGGCCCGCGCCTGGCGCCCCGGCGTGATGGTCAGCGCGGCGACGGCCAGGTCGCCACGCCCCTGCTCGAGCGCCGGGATCAGGTCGTCACGCGTGGTCGGCACGTAGATCACGTGGGTGCCGAGATGGCGCTGCACCGGCTTGTGACGCCTGTTGAGCTGCTTCTCGAACGCCTTGAGCATCTCGGCGGCGATGCCCTGCGCCTGGCCGTTGTGGACGAAGTAATGGGTCTGCGTCGGCACCACCAGCACGCGCACGACACGACGCTCGAGCATGCCGTCGAGGTCGCCGGTCCAGGGCTTCGCGAGCGCCTTGATCCGCTCGACGGGGAGCGTGACGTCGACGGTATCGGCGAGCTTCTGCTCGGCTTCGGCGTCGACCCTGGCAGTGGCTGAAGGGGATTGCGCGGTTGACGATGCGGCAAGCTGTGCGTCCACACTCTCCCCGCTGCCGCAGCCCACCAGCAATCCGGCAGCGATCAGCAACAGCGCGACGGCGGCGTGCGCGCAACCCGGCGGCTGACCGACACGGCGCCCGGCATCTGCGTGTTGGTCTCTCACGTGGGCGAGTATGCCGAACGCCCGGTGAAAAAGGGAACGGGGCCCGCAGGCCCCGTTCGTTTCGGCTTGTCGACGCGAGATCGACGGCGTCGGAACTAGTGCTGGTGCACGTAGGTTCCCGGAGCGTCGCCCAGCACCTTGTAGCCCTTGGCCGGATTGCCGATCTTCGGCGGCTTGACCTGCTTGCCGCTGTGGCTGGTCAGCCACGACTCCCAGCTCGGCCACCACGAACCGTCACGCTGCTCGGCCACCTCTTTCCAGGTCTCGGTGTCGAAGGTGCCACCTCCCGCCTCGCGGGTGAGGATCTCGTGGCTGCGGCGCGGATGGGTCGGGCCGCAGACGATGCCGGCGTTGTGACCGCCGGTGGTCAGGCAGAAGGTCACCTCGGATTCGGGCGCCAGGTCGTGGAACTTGTAGACCGAGACCCACGGGGCGACGTGGTCGGTGGAGGTGCCCACGACGAACATCGGGATCTCGATGTCGGAGATGCTGATCGGCTTGCCCTCGACCTCGAAGCGGCCCTCGGCGAGGTCGTTGTGCAGGAACAGCTTGCGCAGGTACTCCGAGTGCATCTTGTAGGGCATGCGCGTTCCATCGGCGTTCCACGACATCAGGTCGTTCATGAACTCCTCCTTGCCGAGGTAGTACTTGTCGACCATCGGAATCCAGACCAGGTCGTTCGAGCGCAGCGCCTGGAACGACCCGCCCATGTACTTGCTGTCAAGGAAGCCCTCGATGTGCATCAGGTCGTCGAGAGCCTTGAGCTGGCTGTCGTTGACGAACATGCGGATCTCGCCGCCATGAACAAAGTCGGCCTGGGCGGCGAAGAAGGTCAGCGACTTGAGCCGCTTGTCTCCGTCGCGCGCCATGGTCGCCGCGGCGATCGACAGCATGGTGCCGCCGATGCAGTAGCCCACCGCATGGATCTTGCGCCGCGGCATCACGGCCGACACGGCGTCCATCGCCGCCATGACGCCGAGCTTGCGGTAGTCCTCCATGTTGAGTTCGCGATCCTCGTCCCCCGGGTTCAGCCAGGAGATCATGAACACCGTATGGCCCTGCTCGACCAGGTACTTGACCATCGAGTTCTTCGGCGACAGGTCGAGGATGTAGTACTTCATGATCCACGCCGGCACGATCAGGATCGGCTCGGCGTCGACGGCCTCGGTCTGGGGCGAGTACTGGATCACCTCGATCAAGCGGTTGCGGAAGATCACCTTGCCCTCGGTGACGGCGACCTGCTTGCCGGGGATGTAGTCCTCGTGAATCGGCGGCTTGGTCTTCTTGAGGTTGTCCATGACGTCCTCGAGGGCCTTGGCCGCACCGCGGACCAGGTTCTGCCCCTTCTCGTCACGGATCGCCTGCAGCACGTCGGGGTTGGTCAGCGGGTAGTTCGACGGCGACATCGCCGCGAGCAGCTGCGAGGTCATGAACGAAAACACCGCCTGGTGCTCCTCCTCCATGCCCGGCAGTCCCTGGGTCATGGAGTCGATCCAGTTCTCGACCATCAGGTAGGACTGCGACATGACGTTGAAGGGCCAGGCCTGCCAGGCATCCGACGCGAAGCGACGATCACCCTTCTTGGCCTGGAACGGCGACTCGGTGCCGGGCATGAACGGCGCGGTCATGGCGTAGCGGAACAGGTCCGAGGTCTTGTTGACCGCGTCGTTGGCCAGGTCCCCGAGCTTGCCCGGGTTGGCGGAGAGGTGCGTCAGCCACTCGATGTAGGCCTCGGAGAGCATGGCCGGGGGCAGTCCGCCGGCCATCTGCGCCATGCTGTGACGCAGCCGGATGTTGAGCTCGTTGGACGCTTCGTCGTCGAGAAAGGGCCAGTCGACCTCGATCTCGGCGAGCTTCTTCATGAAGTGCTCGCCCTTGGGATCGGTCATGTTCTGCACGGTCTGCTCTCTCGCGGCCATGGTGCTCCCCTGTCTTCTGTTGCGCGCCAGACCCGGCGGTCGGCGCGGTCGGTAAATGTTTGAACCGACGAATTATATTGCAGCGCAACAATCTGGTCCAGCACGACGTCATCGAACTTCTTGATGCGCATCAACCGAGCAGGCAGAACGGCGCTTGAACGTCAGCTGGCAGGCCGCGAGATGATCTCGGCGACCTTCAACGGCAGCCGGGTCGCCTCGTCGACGACCATGAAGCGCGCCTTGCCGCAGCCGCTCAGCGCCTGAAGCCGCACCGGCAGTCGATAGGCGTAGGCGGCCTGGAGCGGCGAGATCTCGTCGCCGCAGGGGCTGTGGGAGGGCTCTTCGCGTATCAGGCCGTCGTCAGCGAGGGCGTGATACGCGGTGATCGATACGCATCTGGCGACCGTGCCTGAGCTTCACGCTCATGGACGCCCCGGCTGGCGATGCGTCGCCGGCCCCTCGGGGGAGATCAAGCGCGCCTGGGGCAGCGCCGTGCGCACCGCGTCGGCCACCACGCGCCAGGCGTGTGGCCGCGCGGAAACCGAGATCCACAACAGGTTCAGCCTCAGGTTGCAGTCCGCGAATACCACCTCGCTGTGGCTGCGCAGCACCTCGTCGAGCCGTGCGAGCAGTGCGCGCTGCTGTTCGGGAGGGCTCTGACGCAGCCCTGGAATCAGCATCATGAAGTCGCCGAGCAGTTGCCCGTCGGCATCGCGCGTCGGCACCCTCTGCCACAGCGGGGTCGCGGGTTCGACGCCGAGGCTCCGGCCGAGGACGGCCGAACCGTGAGCAGGGAGTGAGCGCGGGGCCAGGTTGGCCGCTCCCGGCTCAGCGCAGCGCCGGATTGAGGGTGTAGGTGCCGGTCATGTGCACCTGGCCAAGGACGTGACCGCTGATGGCGCGTAGCACCTCGGGGCCGTCGAAACGACCAGCGACCGGTGCGCGGTCGGTATCGATGGCGTAGAGGGTGAACACGTAGCGATGCAGCAGGGCGTCATTCCACGGTGGGCACGGACCGTCGTAGCCGTAGTAGTCGCCCTGCATGTCGGCGTCGCTGGCGAACCAGTCGGTGTAGTTGTTGACACCGCAGCGGGTTCCATCGGGCCCCTCAGGCCCCGGCTTGCCCCCGGGGCTGACGGCGTCGGAGAAGTGACCCTCGGGGAGTTCGTCGGCCTCGGCGTCGATGTCGACCAGCACCCAGTGGTAGAAGTCCACGCGCGGCAGGTCGGCCGGAACCTCACGCCCCTCCTGGTTGACGTCGTCGCCGACGCTCGGCACGTCGGGATCGTGGCAGATCATCACCAGCGATTGGGTGCCCTCGGGCAGACCGCTCCAGTAGAAGCCCGGACTGAGATTGTCGGAGAGGGTCACGTGCGTATCGGCGTCGAACGCACCGAACGCGTAACGCTCGGGAATCACCTCACCGTCCCTGAAACCGGTGCAGAAGAGTTTCATCACGCCTCCATGGTCACGCCAGCCGAACGCGGTCAATGTAGCACAGCGTCCGTGCCGTTCCGGTCAGCCCGCTCGCCTTGCCAAGGCGGTTTCCTCGGGGGGTGCGCCGGAAGACGCGCACAGGTCGGCGAGCGTGGTGGATTCGAGTTGGCGTGCCATCGCCTCCTCGAGGTCGCCGAGCAGGCGGTCGACCGGCTCCAGCTCGACGTCGTGCACCCCCTCGGCCTGGGAAGTGCCGCGGGCATCGCGCACCAGCCCGAGCACCTCGTCGAGACGCATGCTGGCGAGGTCGCGTGCCGGCAGCAGTGCCGGCGGATCGGCATCGGTCCGCGTCAGGTAACCGGCCGCCTCGAGCGGCTCGAGCAGCGCGCGCACCAGCAACTCGGGCAGCGAGAGCCGGGTCGCGAGCCACGCCGTGCTGCACGGCGGCTCACCACGCTGGAAACGGCGCGCGATCAGCAGCAGCGCCGCGAGTGCACCGCGTTCACGCTGGCGGTTGCTCAGCATCGGCGACCCCGGCCCATGGACCAGGTACTCCGGGTGCTGGTGATAGAAGGCGAAGCTCGCCCCGGTCAGCAGGATCAGCCAGCTCAGGAACAGCCAGATCATGAACAGGATCATGGTCGCGAAGGCCGAGTAGATCGCCGTGTAGTTGCCCGATCCGGCGACAAATGATGTGAACGCCCAGCCCACGCTCTCCCACAGGAACCCGGCAACCAGCGCACCGAGCAGCGCGGAGCGCACGCGCACCCGGGTGTTGGGTACCAGCAGGTAAACCAGCGTGAAGGCGACGATGACCATCAGGTAGGGCAGCAGGCGCCCCATCAGGTCGAGCAGCGGGCCGAGCACCACCACCATCTCGGCGGCCTGCTCGCTGTGCGCGATGGTCGCGGTCATGCCCAGCGCGGAGACCACCAGCAGCGGGCCGACCAGCAGCACCGAGAGGTAGTTGCTGAAACGCTCGCGCAGTGAACGGTTCGTGCTTACGCGCCACGTGGCGTTGAACGCGGCCTCGATCTTCTGGATCAGCGATACCACGGTGAAGATCAGGAATGCCAGACCGACGGTACCGAGCACGTCGGCGCGGATGTTCTCGACGAAGCCGATCACCCGGGTCGTGATCTCGACGCCCTGCTCGCCCAGCGGCTCGAGCAGGTTGTGCAGCAGCGGCTCGACGCGGTAGTGGACCCCGAGCCCCTTGAGCACCGAGAAGCTGACCGCGAGCAGCGGCACCAGCGACAGCAGCGTGGTGTAGACCAGGCTCATCGCGCGCAGGGTCAACTGGCCGGCGGCGAGGTCGCGAATCACCGCGTGCAGGATGCGCAGCATTCGCAGCGGGATGGCGCGCCAGGCAGGAAGCGGACCGAGATCGGTCTCCCAGACCCACCGGTACAGGAACGCCAGCAGTGCGCGCGAGGACTTCATGCGCAGGGGCTCGCGTGCGGCCTCGCCCCCAGTCGGCACCCGACCCGGTAATGACGCTCATCAATGCAAACCATGCACCGGCTCCCTAGGATATGGCTCGTAGCTCGCTCGCGAGTTGCACTTACCTCCTCCTTATTCCGTGCCCGGCCTCCCCCGCCGGGCATTTTTTTGTCCCGAGACCATGCGCGGAACCGTGCGCTCGATGCAAGCCACGAGCGGGCTCAGCACGGTCGGCTGCCACGCGGCCATGAAGACGTTGCAAGCGCCGAGGATTCCGGCGCCCGGTGCGGTTCGGGGACGGCGCGATCGCGGATGCCGCTACTTGAACGCCTCGTCCTTGAAGTTGGTGCACTTGCGGTAGGGGTTGGTCAGCACGATGTTGGAGACCTTGATCTCGTAGCGCGCGTTCGGCCCGAGCAGACCGGTGATCAGGCGAATCGGGGCGCCGGCACCGATACGCGTGTGCGGCAGGCCGGTGACGTCGTAGTTCCAGACCTCCCACCCCTTACCGAGTCCCGAGTCGCGGTTCAAGAAGTTGAGGTAGATCCACGCCGGGCCGAGCTCGTTGGGCGTGTTGCCGACGCAGCCGATGCTGCCGTCGTCGTAGACCTGGAAATGGGTCGGCGCGGCGCTGTTGCTCTCCTCGTGGTAGACCACGCAGCTGAAATTGAAGCCATTCTCGCTGGCGATGGCGTGGGCATCGGCGGCCGTGATCGCACAGCGCTCGGCGTGCACGGCACCGCTTGCTGCGAGCAGCGTGGCGGCTAGAACGAGGCCGATACGGCCGGGCGACGGGTTGCGACGACTCTTCTCCATGGGTTTCTCCTCATGCCCGGGGCACCGTGCCCGCGGCCTCCATTCGGGGTTCGACCTAAAGATAGCACTTGCTCGGCTGCGTGCGCGCCACTGCACGATCCGACGGTTTCAAGGCTGCACGCCACGCCCGGCCAGCCCCACCCCCTCGAGCCGGTTGCCCGTAAAGGTTACGTAGCCCTGCTGACGCGACACCCCGTCGGTCGAGTAGTCGAACTGGTAGATGCGGCACAGCACCAGCCGACCCATGCGGTCGCGGCAAGGACGCATGCGACGCAACGCAACGGTTTGCTCGAGGAACTGCACGCCGTCGGC
>JAACFL010000133.1 GCA_009937385.1 Gammaproteobacteria bacterium
CGCCAGCAGCACGCAGCCGAGCAGGCCTCCGCCCAGCATGCCGCCGAGACTCGACGGGCCGAGGACGAAGCCGACCAGGAACGGCATGCCGACGGCGATGACGCCCGGCAGGATCATGCGCTTGAGCGCGGCCGTGGTGGCAATGTCGACGCACTTCGCGGTATCCGGCTCGGCCGTACCCTCGAGCAGACCGGGGATCTCTTTGAACTGGCGACGGATCTCCTTGATCATGTCGAACGCGGCGTCGCCGACGGCGGTCATCGTGATCGCGCCGATCGCGAACGGGATCAGGCCGCCGATGAACAGGCCGACCAGCACCTGCGGGCTGCCGAGATTCAACGAGAACTCGACCCCCTCCGGCAGGTGGTGATGCACCGTCTGCACGTAGGCGGTGATGATCGCCAGCGCGGCCAGTGCCGCGGCGCCGATGGCGAAGCCCTTACCGATCGCCGCGGTGGTGTTGCCGAGCTCGTCGAGGGAGTCGGTGATCTTGCGAGTGTCCTCACCCAGGCCGCCCATCTCGGCGATGCCGCCGGCGTTGTCGGCGACCGGGCCGTAGGCGTCGATGGCCATCGTGATGCCGACCGTGGCCAGCATGCCGACCGCGGCGATGCCGACGCCGTACAGGCCGACCAGCGCGGTCGAGACGCCGATGATCACGCAGATGGTCAGCATCGGGATCACCACCGACTGCATGCCGATGGCCAGGCCGGTGATCATCACCGTCGCCGGGCCGGTTTCACCCGACTTGGCGATGCGCTCGACCGGCTTGCCGGCGGTGTAGTACTCGGTCACGAGACCGATGACCATGCCGCCGATGGCGCCGACCAGCACCGCGAACCAGGTCTTGCTGGTGACGTCCATCATGCCGATCACGACCGACGACAGCACGATGAAGGCGACGGTCGCGCCGATGGTGCCGGTACGCAGCGCCACCTCGGGCTTCTTGTCCGAGAACTGGCGCACCAGGAAGATGCCGCCGATCGAGCAGACCAGGCCGAGGGACGCGAGCGCCAGCGGCAGGAACATCAGCGAAGCCTGGTTGCCGCCGAGGTCGGCGAGGCCCTGCATGGTCATCGTCGCGGCCATCGCGATGGTCGCGATCATCGCGCCGCAGTAGGACTCGAAGATGTCGGAGCCCATGCCGGCCACGTCGCCGACGTTGTCACCGACATTGTCCGCGATGACGCCCGGGTTGCGGGGGTCGTCCTCGGGGATGCCCGCCTCGATCTTGCCGACCAGGTCGGCGCCCACGTCGGCCGACTTGGTGAAGATGCCGCCGCCGACACGCGCGAACAGCGCGACCGACGAGGCGCCCATGCCGAAGCCCTCGATGGCGTGGGCCGTGGCCGGATCACCACCGAACACGAGGTAGAGGATACCCAGGCCGAACAGGCCGAGAGAGGCCACCGCGAGGCCCATGATGGAGCCGCCGAAGAAGGCGACGGTCAGCGCCTCCGCTGCGCCCTTGGTGTGGGCTGCCGTGGTGGTGCGGACGTTCGCCTTGGTGGCCGTGAACATGCCGATGTAGCCGGCGGTGCCCGAGGCCAGAGCGCCGACGATGAAGGCGAAGGCCGTCTTCCAGCCCAGCAGCACCCACAGCACGACGATCAGCACGCCGGCGAAGATGCTGAGCATCTGGTACTCGCGCTTCATGAACACCATCGCGCCGATGTGGATCTGCTCGCCGATCTTGGCGACCTTGTCCTCACCACCCGGGTATTTCATGACCATGCCGTAGATGACGTACGCCATCACCAGGCCCAGCACGCCGAAGATCGGCGGAATCAACATCGAAGCAGTCATTTGGGAGTCCCCTCTTGAGTTATCGGAAGCCAGTTGTCTGAGCGATATCGGGCCCGTCGCCACCAGGCGGCGGCGGGCCGCTACTGTCCGTGCAGGCCGGCTGCGACTAGAATGCCCCTCCCTGAGTCGCAGCAGCGCGGATCTACCGATGGGTGATAGGTATCCCTTATGGGCCCATCAGGTGTTCAACAGGGCATTCTATCCCATGAAGCCCATGGCTGACCAGCCGACCCGGCTCGGCGCCCGAGGGCACGCGTTAGGAGGAAGACCGGCTTGAAGATCGGCATCGTTTCCGACAGCCATGATGACATTCCGCGCCTGACCGCCGCGCTCGAGGCGGCGGTCGCAGCCGGCGCCGAGGCGGTGCTGCACTGTGGCGACGTGGTCGCCGCGGTGACCCTGGCGAGGGTTCCGCAGCTGCCGGTGCCGCTGCACGTGATCCATGGCAACAACACCGGCGACATCTACGCCCTCGGCCGCCTGGCCGGCCGCTCGAACGGGCGTATCGTCTACCACGGCATCGAGGCGGCGCTGGAACTCGGTGGGCGCCGGGTGTTCATGGTCCACTACCCACGCTACGCCCGGGCGCTTGCGACCACCGGCGACTGGGACGTGGTCTGCTGCGGCCACAATCACAAGGTGACCGTCGAGCCGATCCGCAACGTCAAGGGCGGCACGTCGCTCTACGTCAATGCCGGCACCACCGCCGGCATCGACGCCCCACCGACCTGGGTGCTGGGCGATCTCGGGTCGCTGACCTTCGAGATCCACGACGTCCCGCACCCCGGTGAGCGCGGGGCGCCGGGGCCCTGAGTCAGATTCAGACCTTCTTGTAGATCTCCGCGCCGCCGGCGCGGAACGCCTCGGCCTGCTGCGCGAGGCCCTGCTCGACCTCGGCACGGGCCAGGTCGCGCACCTCCTGCGTGATCTTCATCGAGCAGAACTTCGGGCCGCACATCGAACAGAAATGCGCCACCTTGGCGGTCTCCTTGGGCAGCGTCGCATCGTGGTACTCGCGCGCCCGCTCGGGATCGAGGCCGAGGTTGAACTGGTCCTCCCAGCGGAACTCGAAGCGCGCCTTCGACAGCGCATTGTCGCGCACCTGCGCGCCCGGGAACCCCTTGGCCAGGTCGGCGGCGTGGGCCGCCACCCGGTAGGCGATGATCCCTTCGCGCACGTCCTCGCGGTCGGGCAACCCGAGGTGCTCCTTGGGCGTCACGTAACAGAGCATCGCCGTGCCGTACCAGCCGATCTGCGCTGCGCCGATCGCCGAGGTGATGTGGTCGTAGCCGGGCGCGATGTCGGTGGTCAACGGGCCGAGGGTGTAGAACGGCGCCTCCAGGCAGTCGGCCAGCTCCTTGTCCATGTTCTCCTTGATCAGCTGCATCGGCACGTGGCCGGGGCCCTCGATCATGACCTGGACGTCGTGCTCCCACGCCTTCCCGGTCAGCTCACCGAGGGTCTCGAGCTCGGCGAACTGCGCGGCGTCGTTGGCATCGGCCAGCGAACCCGGGCGCAGGCCGTCGCCGAGCGAGAAGCTGACGTCGTAGGCCTTGGCGATCTCGCAGATCTCGTCGAAGTGGGTGTAGAGGAAGTTCTCCTGGTGATGCGCCAGGCACCACTTGGCGAGGATCGAGCCGCCACGCGACACGATGCCGGTCACCCGGTCCGCGGTCAGCGGCACGTAGCGCAGCAGCACCCCGGCGTGGATGGTGAAGTAGTCGACGCCCTGCTCGGCCTGCTCGACCAGCGTGTCGCGCATGATCTCCCAGGTCAGCTCCTCGGCGATGCCGCCGACCTTCTCCAGCGCCTGGTAGATCGGCACCGTGCCGATCGGCACCGGGCTGTTGCGCAGGATCCACTCGCGGGTCTCGTGGATGTTCTTCCCGGTCGAGAGATCCATGATGGTGTCGGCACCCCAGCGGATGCCCCAGACCATCTTTTCGACCTCTTCGGCGATCGACGAGCCGAGCGCCGAGTTGCCTAGGTTGCCGTTGATCTTGACCCGGAAGTTGCGGCCGATGATGCACGGCTCGAGCTCCGGGTGGTTGACGTTGGCGGGGATGATGGCGCGGCCGCGCGCCACCTCGTCGCGCACGAACTCGGGCGTGATCCGCTCCGGGATCGCCGCGCCGAAGGCGTGACCCGGGTGCTGGGCGAGCAGCCCGGCAGCCGTGTACTGCTCGCGCAGCTCATCCAGGCGCTGGCTCTCGCGCAGCGCGACGAATTCCATCTCCGGGGTGATCTCGCCGCGACGGGCGTAGTGCATCTGGGTGACGTTGGCACCGCTCACCGCGCGCCTTGGGGTGCGCACCGGACCGAAGCGCAGGTGGGCCAGCGCCTCGTCGGCCGCGCGCTCGCGACCGTAGGCCGAACTCAGGCCGTCGAGGGTCGCCGTGTCGGCCCGGTCGGCGATCCAGCCATCACGGACGCCAGGGAGCCCGGCCTTGAGGTCGATGGTCGCCGCCGGGTCGGTGTAGGGCCCGGAGGTGTCGTAGACGTAGATCGGCGGATTGGGCAGGTCGCCGTCGGAGGTCGGGGTCGGACCCTGGCGGATCTCGCGCATCGGCACGCGCAGGTCGGGGCGGCTGCCGGAGACGTAGGTCTTGCGCGAGTTGGGGAACGGGCGGGTCACCGCTTCGCCGAGTTCGGCGTCCGGCAGTTGCAGGTCTTCGGGTCTGGCGCTCATGGCACGGCTCCGTGCGACGGGCCGGCAGCGGCCCATGCGGGTGGACGCGGAGGCGTCCGCAACGTGCGGGCGGGGGAACGGGGCCGTAAGACTCAGCTTTCCTACGCCGACACGACTCGGATCAGGTTCAAGGGACTCTCTCAGCCCGCGCGCGGGCACCCCTAGCTGACGCGGCCACGGTAGCCGATCCCCGAGTGCGCCGCAAGGACATTGCGCCGCGTCGGAATCCCCTCCAGGCCGCCCTCGAAAACCGTCCTGTTCTCCCTATCATCTTGACCGAAAAGGGGAACGAGGCTATCTTTGCCGCCCTGCAACATGAGCCGAGGAACGCCCAGATGACCGCTGTCGACTTCGCCCAGGCCCGCTACAACATGGTCGAGCAGCAGGTCCGGCCGTGGGACGTCCTCGACCAGCGCGTACTCGACGTCATGGATTCGGTGCCGCGCGAACACTTCACTCCGGCCGCGCTGCGCAACCTCGCCTATGCCGACATCGCCATCCCGCTCGACGACGGCCAGGCGATGCTGCACCCGAAATACGACGGGCGGATCCTGCAGGCGCTGGCGATCGGCGAGTACGACAACGTGCTCGAGATCGGCACCGGCAGCGGCTACCTGACCGCCTGCCTCGCGGCGCTCGGTCGCCACGTGCGCAGCATCGACATCCGCGCCGCGTTCACCGAGCGTGCCGGCGAGAAGCTCGCCTCCCGCAACGTCGACAACGTCACCCTGGCCACCGCAGATCTCTTCGCCGGCGGCCTCGACGAGGGTCCCGGGCGCTACGACGCCATCGCGGTCGGCGGCTCGCTCGAACGCGTGCCGCAGGCGCTGCGCGACGCGCTGTCGATCGACGGCCGGCTGTTCATCGTGGTCGGCAGCGCGCCGGTCATGGAGGCGCAGCTGATCACCCGCGTCGGTCCGCAGGAGTGGACCTCCGAGGGGCTGTTCGACGCGGTGCTGCCGAAACTCGACAACGAGCCCGACGAGCGGCCGTTCGAGTTCTGAACCCGCCTTCGCTGGCGGCTAGCCAGCGAGCAGCGTCTCGACCTCCGTCAGCAGACGATCCAGCGCACCGCGATTGCGCTCAACCACCTCGCGCCCCGCCGCCCCTGCGGCCGCGGCTCGTTCCGGCGACGCCAACAGCTCCACCACCCGGCTGGCGAGCGCCCCCGCGTCCGCCACCCTGGTCAGTGCGCCCGCCTCCTCGAGCAGGCTCGCGATGCGCGCGAAGTTGTGCAGGTGCGGGCCGGTGACCACCGGCAGCCCGAGCGCGGCCGGCTCGAGCGGGTTGTGGCCGCCCGTGGGCACCAGGCTGCCGCCGACGAACGCGACGTCGGCCGCGGCATAGAGCGCCAGCAGCTCGCCCATGGTGTCGCCGAGATAGACCGCGACCTCGTCACCCGTCTCGCCGCGGCTGCGCCGGGCGACGCCGAATCCGCGCGCTTCGCACAACGCCGCGACCCTAACGAAGCGTTCCGGATGCCTCGGCACCAGCAGCAAGAGCGCCCCAGGAAAGCGCTCCCTGATCCCTGCATGCGCCGCAAGGACCTGTTCGTCCTCGCCATCGTGCGTGCTCGCCGCGATCCAGCACGGCCGCTCCGCACCGAGTGCCTCGCGCAGTGCACGGCCGGCCGCGCGCGTGGCGTCATCGATCGCCAGGTCGAACTTGATGCTGCCGGTGACCTTGACCCGGGCCGGGTCGGCCCCCAGCGCGACGAAGCGCTGCGCATCGGCCTCGGCCTGCGCGGCGATGGCCGCGAGCCCACCGAGCAGCGGACGCACCAGGCCACCGATCTTCCGGTAACCGTCGGCCGAACCGGCCGAGAGCCGCGCGTTGGCCAGCACCAGCGGCACGCGACGTGCCGCGCAGCCCGCCACCAGGTTGGGCCACAGCTCGGTCTCCATCAGCAGCCCCAGGCGCGGCCGGACGTCGTCGAGGAAGCGGCCCACCGCACCGGGCAGGTCGTAGGGCAGGTAGCGGTGGTGGACCCGCTCGCCGAGGGCTGCGCGGACCCGCTCGGAGCCGGTCGGCGTCATCGTCGTGACCGTCACCGCCAGTTCGGGATGGCTGGCCATCAGCCGCTCGACCAGCGGCAGCGCGGCGATCACCTCGCCGACCGACACCGCATGCACCCAGATGCCCCCCGGTGGTGGTGCATCGGCGACGAAGCCGAAGCGTTCCGGCCAGCGTTTCCAGTACCC
>JAACFL010000007.1 GCA_009937385.1 Gammaproteobacteria bacterium
CTGCTCGGCGATACCGGGAGTGGCCTGACCGAGATGTTCGACAGTCTCGCGGTGTCGCGGCCCGCCGATCCGGATCCGCTTCTGGTGATCGGGCTGCGCTCGCGCATCGATGAGGCGCAGCGCGTCGACGAATCGCCCGAGCCCGAAACCGAACAGGAACCCGAGCCACAGCCCGAGCCCGAAAAAGCTGCCACGGAACCGGAATCCGGGGCGCCAGAGGTGCAGCACGCCGAGGCTGCCCAGCCGACCGAGGCCCCCGACGAGAGTGCCTGGTCCCCCGAGTCGCCGCTCGATCCCGACTTGCTCGAGATCTTCATGGAAGAGGGCAGCGAGCTCCTCGACGAGGCGGAAGCGACGGTGCACCGCTGGCAGGAGGATGTGGGTGATCGCGAGGCGATCGCGCTGCTGCAGCGCCAGCTGCACACGCTCAAGGGCGGGGCGCGCATGGCCGGCATCGAGCCGATGGGCGACCTGAGTCACGCCTCGGAGTCGCTGCTGACCGGCGTGGTCGAAGGGCGCCTGGAAACCAGCGACATGCTGTTCGAGGTGCTCAACGAGAGCGTCGACCGATTGGTCGGCATGCTCGAGGCGGTGCGTGACGACCGGCCCGTCGCACTCGCCTCGAACCTGCTGGAGGACCTGCGCGACCTGACCAGTGGCGAGGAGCCCTCGCGAAGCGAAACTCCCGCGCCCGCAGCGGAGCCGCCGCCCACACCGGAAGCGGCGCAAGAGACCGCTGCGCCTGCAACGGCCGATGCGTCCTGGTCCCCCGAGTCGCCGCTCGATCCCGACCTGCTCGAGATCTTCTTGGAAGAGGGCAGTGAACTCCTCGACGAGGCGGAAGCGACGGTGCACCGCTGGCAGGAGGCTGTGGGTGATCGCGAGGCGATCGCGCTGCTGCAGCGCCAGCTGCACACGCTCAAGGGCGGGGCGCGGATGGCCGGCATCGAGCCGATGGGCGACCTGAGTCACGCCTCGGAGTCGCTGCTGACCGGCGTGGTCGAGGGGCGCCTGGAGCCCAGCGAGAGACTGTTCACCGAGCTCAACGCCGCGGTCGACCGTCTCGCCGAGATGCTCGACGCGGTGCGCCACCAGCGCTCCATGACCCACGCCAGCGGGCTGTGCGAAAACCTGCTGGCCCTCGCCGAGGGACGCACACCGCTTCCTCCGGTGCTCGAACCCTTACCGGAGGTCGAGCTGCCACTGGCAACGCCACCGCCAAAGACCTGGAGCGAAGCAAAGCCGGCCGAGCGCGCCGAAGAGGCTCCCGCGGAGGCCGCGCCGCAGGCCGCTGCGCGCCGCGCGCCAGTCCAGCAGCAGGAGCAGGTTCGCGTGCCGGCGCAGCTGCTCAACACGCTGGTCAACATGGCCGGTGAGATGACGATCTACCGCTCGCGCCTCGAGCAGCAGAACAACGTCATGCGCTTCAACCTCGCCGAGTTCGAACAGACCGTCGAGCGCCTGCGCGAACAGCTGCGCACCCTCGAGATCGAGACGGACGCGCAGATCATGTCGCGCCTCGAGTCCGAAGGACGCACCATCGAGGATTTCGATCCACTGGAGATGGACCAGTACACGGCGCTGCAGACCACCTCGCGCGCGCTGCTCGAGAGCCTCAACGACCTGACCAACGTCCGCGAGTACCTCGACGATCTCAGCCGCGAGAGTGACACGCTGTTGCTTCAGCAGTCGCGCGTCAACTCCGAGCTCCAGCAGGGGTTGATGCAGGCGCGCATGATGCCGTTCTCGCGGCTGGTTCCACGCATGCGGCGCATCGTGCGCCAGACCGCCCAGGAGATGGGCAAGAAGGTCGAGCTGTGGGTCCAGGGCGAGCAGAGCGAGGTCGACAGTGCGGTCGTCGACCGCATCATCGCGCCGCTCGAGCACCTGATTCGTAACGCCATCGCGCACGGCATCGAGTCACCCGAGGGGCGACAGGAGGCCGGCAAGGACCCTGTCGGCAAGCTGACCCTGACCGTCGACCGCGACGGCTCCGACAACGTCTTCCGGGTCAAGGACGACGGTGCCGGCATCGACGTCGACCGGGTGCGCCACAAGGCGGTCGAGCGCGGCCTGCTCGCGCCCGACGCCGAGATCTCCGAGCACGACATCCTGCAGCTGATCTTCGAGTCGGGCATGAGTACGGCCAAGGAGGTGACACAGATCTCCGGTCGCGGTGTCGGCATGGACGTCGTGATCAGCGAGGTGCGCCAGCTTGGCGGTACCGTCGAGATCAACTCCAAGCGCGGATTCGGTGCCAGCTTCTACCTGCGCATCCCGTTCACGCTGGCGGTCAACCGGGCGCTGCTGGTCGAGGTCGGCGATGAGCTGTTCGCCATTCCATTGACCAGTATCGAGGGCATCGTTCGGATGCGCGCCGACGAGCTCGAGGCCTATTACGGTGGTGAGCGCGAGCGCTACACCCATGCGGGCAGCGAATACCAGGTGCGCCGCCTCGGTGCGCTGCTCGGGACCTCGGTGCCGGCGCTCGAGGCGGGCCAGGAGCGCATCCCGGTGCTTCTGGTACGCAGCGGCGAGCAGGGGATCGCGCTGCATGTCGACGGCCTGGTCGGCAGCCGTGAGATCGTCGTCAAGTCGGTCGGCCCGCAGCTGAGCAGCGTGCGCAGCCTGTTCGGCGCGACGATCCTGGTCGACGGTCGCGTCGCGCTGATCCTCGACACCAACGCGCTGGCGCTGATGGGCGCCCAGCAGGAGGCCGCCCAGGCCCGACAGCACGCCGTGGAGGAGGTCGTCCAGGGGCCTCGGGAGACGACCGTGATGATCGTCGACGACTCGATCACCGTGCGCCGGGTCACCGCGCGCCTGCTCGAGCGCCACGATTTCCGCGTCATCACCGCGAAGGACGGCGTCGATGCGCTGCAGGTGCTGCAGGACGAGCACCCCGACATCATGCTGCTCGACATCGAGATGCCGCGCATGGACGGCTTCGAGGTCGCGCAGCACGTGCGTGGCGATCCGCGTCTGCAGAAGCTGCCGATCATCATGATCACCTCGCGAACCGGCGACAAGCATCGCCAGCGCGGCATGGAGATCGGCGTCAACCGCTTCCTCGGCAAGCCCTATCAGGACGCCGAGCTGCTCGACAACATCCGTGAGCTCACCGGCGCCGGGGAGACGGTGGATGGCTGAGCATGCCGCGCGCCCGGTCCGCGCCCTGCTGGTGCCGCTGCAGGGCGGTCGCATGCTGCTGCTGCCGAATGCCTCGGTGGCCGAAGTGGTCGCGCTGCGCGACCTCGACAGGCCGGCAGACGGTGCGCCCGACTGGCTGCAGGGCGCGCTTCCCTGGCGTGGCCTGGCCGTGCCGGTCGTCGGCTACGAGAAACTGCGCGGTGAAGAGGCGCTGCCGCCCGGTGCCGGTGCCCAGGTGGTGGTGGTCAACACCCTCGGCGAGGGCGCGGCAATCGGCTACTACGGTCTGGTCGCCGCCGGCATCCCGCACCTGATGGCCGTGACCGAGGGGGTGGCCGAGACGCTCGCGGCCCCCGGGGAGGGCGGCTACGCGCTCTGCGACCTGCGACTCGGCGAGAGCCGTGCATCGATCCCTGATCTCGACGCCATCGAGGCCCAGGTTCTCGAGGCGGGCTGAGACCGGCTTCAGTTCGAGCGCGCGGGGTGCAGCAATTGCAGTTGCGCCAGCGCCACCAGCGCGGCGGTCTCGGGCCGCGCCGCGGCCAGCTCCTCGTCGCTCAGCCCACCCTCGGCCCCCACCAGCAGGACCACGGGCGCGTCGGCCAATGCCGCCGCGTGCAGAGGCGTGTCAGCCTCCGGGTCGAGCACCAGACGGTTGCCGCCGGGTGCGTCCGGCAGCCAGTCGGCAAAAGCGGTCGGTCCCGAGACCTCGGGCAGGCGGTTGCGCCCACACTGCTCACAGGCGCTGGCGACGATGCCGCGCCAGTGGTCGACGCGGCGCGCGAGGCGCTCGCCGGCCGGCAGTGGGGCCGAGCGCGCGGTGGCCAGGGGAACGATGGCGCTGGCGCCGAGTTCGACCGCCTTCTGCAGGGTCAGGTCCATGCGGTCGGTGCGCGAGACGGCCTGCGCGAGCACCATCTCGAAAGGCAGTTCGCATTCGCGAGGTGCGAAGGCCTCGATTCGTGCGCGCGCGGTCCGTTTCGTCACCTCGGTCAGCTGCGCCGCGTACTCGCCGCCACGTCCGTTGAACAGGCAGATGGCGGCGCCTGGACCCAGGCGCAGCACCCGCGTGAGGTGACGCGTCGCGGCCTCGGGCAGCGCCAGTTCGGCGCCGACGACAAGGGTTTCGGGAAGATGGATGCGCGGGATGCGCACGTCAGTCCCGGGTTGCGATATCGATGCCCTCGGCGGCGACCCGTACCACTTCGGTGATCTGCTCCGGCGTGATCACGTAGGGTGGCATCAGGTAGACCACGTCACCGAGCGGGCGCAGCAGCACCTCCTGCTCGAGGGCGTGGCGATAGACCCGGCGGCCGCGCCGCTCCTGCCAGGGGAAGGGTTCGCGGCTCGCCTTGTCACGCACCATCTCGATCGCCAGGACCATGCCGGTCTGGCGCACCTCGGCCACGTGAGGGTGGTCGGCCAGTGGCGCGCACGCCTCGCCCATCAGGCGTGCCAGTTCGCGGTTGTGCTCCAGCACGTCGTCCTCGGCGAAGATCTCCAGCGTGGCGAGGGCCACCCGGCAGGCGAGCGGGTTGCCGGTGTAGCTGTGCGAGTGCAGGAATGCCGACAGCCGGGTGTAGTCGTCGTAGAAGGCGGCATAGATCTCGTCGGTCGTCATCACCGCCGACAGCGGCAGGTAGCCTGCCGTGAGGCCCTTCGACAGGCACATGAAGTCCGGCGTGATGCCGGCCTGTTCGCAGGCGAACAGCGTCCCGGTGCGGCCGAAGCCGACCGCGATCTCGTCGGCGATCAGGTGCACCTCGTAGCGGTCGCAGGCGTCGCGCAGGCGCTCGAGGTAGACCGGGTGATGCATGCGCATGCCGCCGGCGCACTGCACCAGCGGCTCGATGATCACCGCGCACAGCTCCTCGTGATGCTCGGCCAGCAGAGCCTCCATGGCCGCGAAGCGGCGCTCGGCACACTCGGCCCAGCTCTCGCCGGGCTCGCGGGTGTAGGCATCGGGTGACGGCGCGCTCATGACGTCGAGCAGCAGCGGCCCGTAGGTCTCGCGGTAGAGCGGTACGCTGCCGACCGCGAGCGCGCCGAGGGTCTCGCCGTGGTAGCTGTTCTCGAGCGCGACGAACCGCTGCTTCTTCTGGCGGCCGACGTTGCGCCAGTAGTGGAAGCTCATCTTCAGCGCCACCTCGACGGCTGCCGAGCCGTTGTCGGCGTAGAAGCAGCGCGTCAGTCCGGGAGGAGTCAGCGCGGCGAGCTGCTCGGCCAGCTCGATCGCGGGGGCATGACCGAAGCCGGCCAGGATCACGTGCTCCAGGGTGTCGAGCTGGTCGCGCACCGCGGCGTTGATGCGCGGGTTGGCGTGTCCGAACAGGTTGACCCACCACGAGCTGACCGCATCGAGGTAGCGCTGGCCGGCGAAGTCCTCGAGCCAGACCCCGTCGCCACGCCGGACCGGGATGGGTGGCAGCGCCTCGTGGTCCTTCATCTGCGTGCACGGGTGCCACAGCACGGCGAGGTCGCGCTCGATCATCTCGCGATTGGCGGGATGTTCCCAGGGTGCGTTCATCGGGTGGGCTCCTCTGCTGTCCAGCGTTCGCGGGTCTCGCCGGTGACCTTGCCTTCGGCGTCGAAGCGGCGTTCGACGAAGTGTGCCTCACCGTCGCGCGTGACGAGAAACAGCGTCGAGCAGCGGGTGCCATAACCCGGTGCGGCGACGAAGATCGCCGACAGCGCATCTCGCCACGGGTGGTCGGGGCTGGCATCGTCCGGACCGTGGGTGGCGCGGTCGGCGAGGAGTTCGAGCAACGCCGGCTCGAGCTCGGTCAGCGGCCGGTCGAGCAGTGCCGTGAAGCGCGAACGCGCGGCGTCGAGCTTCGGTTCGGTGCTGTCGAGGAGCCGGTTGCCGAGACCGTGCACGCCGCCGCTGGCGATCGGTCGCATTGGCTCGGGATCGCGGTTCGAGAGGCAGATCGCGCTGTCGGGATCACCCAGCAGCAGGTTGAAGCCGTTGTAGCGCGGGGCCATGGGCCGCAGCGTGGCGACGTATTCCTGCGCCGGATCCTGGCCGGCGAGGAAGCCCACCGGAAGGTCGCCGCGCGACGGCGCATCATCGCGGGTCCTGCCCGGTTCGTGGAAGTTGGTGACCAGCGCGAAGCGCGCGCTTCGTGTCACGCCAAGCCAGGTCCCGCCGGCCACCGCGTCGCGGCCGGCGATCACCCCCTCGGGTGATGTCCAGCGATGCGCCGGCTCGCTGGCACGCGCGTGGAACTCGTCGCGATTGGCGGCGATGATCAGCGCCGCTTCGGGGTGGGCATCGCGCGCGATCAGCGCCAGGCACACGCCGCGGCTCCGCTCAGGCTCGCGACAGGCCGAGCGCGTCCCACAGGGCGAGCGTCGGCTCGGCGCGGTTCATGGTGTAGACGTGCAGGCCGGGCGCGCCGGCTTCGAGCAGGCGCTGGCAGAGCTCGACGGTGACGTCATGGCCGAAGGCACAGATCGCGTCACGATCGTCGCCGAAGCCCTCGAGCCGCTTGCGGATCCAGCGCGGGATCTCGGCACCGCACATGTCCGAGAAGCGCGCCAGCTGGCTGTGGTTGGTGATCGGCATGACGCCCGGCACGATCGGCAACGCCAGTCCGAGCCGCTCGCAGCTTTCGACGAAGCGCAGGTAGGCGTCCGGGTTGTAGAAGTACTGCGTGATCGCTCCGTTGGCGCCCGCCTCGACCTTGCGCTTGAAGTTCTCCAGATCGGCCTGTGCGGACGGTGCCTGCGGGTGGAACTCGGGGTAGGCGGCGACCTCGAGGGTGAACCGGTCGCCGGTGGTCTCGCGGATGTAGGCGACCAGCTCGTTGGCGTAGCGGAACTCCCCGGCCCGACCCATGCCCGAGGGGAGGTCGCCACGCAGCGCGACGATGCGCGTCACCCCCTCTGCGTGGTAGGTGGTGAGCAGCTCGTCGATGTTCTCCCGCGTGGAGCCGATGCACGAGAGGTGTGGGGCGACCACGAGGCCGTCGGCGCGACAGGCGCGCACGGTCTCCAGCGTTCCCTCACGGGTCGAGCCGCCGGCACCGAAGGTGACCGAGACGAAGTCGGGCCCGAGCGCGGCGAGCCGCGCCCGGGCCCGGGCCAGGTTGGTGACGCCGTCGGGGGTCTTCGGCGGAAAGAACTCGAAGCTGAAGCTCCGCCCGAAGGCGCGTTGCGACTCCATGGGATGTCGCTCAGTAACGGTAATGGTCGGGTTTGTACGGGCCGTCGACCGGTACGCCGATATAGTCGGCCTGCGTCTGGCTCATGCGCGTCATGTGCGCACCGATGCGCTGCAGGTGCAAGCGGGCGACCTTCTCGTCGAGCGCCTTGGGCAGCACGTAGACGCGCTTGTCATAGTTCTCTGGGTGGTTGAACAGCTCGATCTGCGCCAGCACCTGGTTGGTGAACGAGGCTGACATCACGAAGCTCGGGTGGCCGGTCGCGCAGCCGAGGTTCACCAGCCGGCCCTTGGCGAGCACGATGATGCGCTTGCCGTCGGGGAAGATGACGTGGTCGACCTGCGGCTTGATGTTCTCCCACGTGTACTGCTCGAGCGACGCGATGTCGATCTCGGAATCGAAGTGGCCGATGTTGCAGACGATCGCCTGGTCCTTCATCGCCGCCATGTGGTCGTGGGTGATGACGTTCACGTTGCCGGTTGAGGTGACGAAGATGTCGCCCAGGCCGGCGACCTCGTCCATGGTCACGACACGGAAGCCCTCCATCGCCGCCTGCAGCGCGCAGATCGGGTCGATCTCGGTGACCCAGACGGTCGCGCCGAGGCCACGGAACGCCTGTGCGCAGCCCTTGCCGACATCGCCGTAGCCGAGCACGACGCACACCTTGCCGGCGATCATCACGTCGGTGGCGCGCTTGATGCCGTCCATCAGCGACTCGCGGCAGCCGTAGAGGTTGTCGAACTTCGACTTGGTGACCGAGTCGTTGACGTTGATCGCGGGGAACGGCAGGCTGCCCTCGGCCGCCATCTGGTAGAGGCGATGCACGCCGGTGGTGGTCTCCTCGGTCACGCCGCGGATCGCCGCCAGGCGCGCGCTGTACCAGCCGGGCGCCGATTCGAGGCGCTTGCGGATCGCCGCGAACAGCGACTGCTCCTCCTCGTTGGTCGGATTGGCGACGACCGAGGCATCCTGCTCGGCGCGCGTGCCGAGGTTCAGCAGCAGGGTCGCGTCACCGCCGTCGTCGAGGATCATGTTGGCGTGCTCGCCGTCCCACTCGAAGATGCGGTGGGTGTACTCCCAGTACTCGTCGAGCGTCTCGCCCTTGAAGGCGAACACCGGGATGCCGTCGGCAGCGATCGCGGCGGCGGCGTGGTCCTGGGTCGAGTAGATGTTGCACGAGGCCCAGCGCACCTCGGCGCCGAGGTCGACCAGCGTCTCGATCAGGACGGCGGTCTGGATGGTCATGTGCAGCGAGCCGGCGATGCGCGCGCCGGCCAGCGGCTTCTGGCCCGCGTACTCCTCGCGCAGGGCCATCAGGCCCGGCATCTCGGTCTCGGCGATGCGGATCTCCTTGCGCCCCCAGTCGGCGAGGGCGAGGTCCGCGACGATGTGGTCGGGAAGGGTCTTGGTCTCAGCCACGGCGGTCATGGTGTTGCTCCATTGACGTGTGGCCGGGAGGGACGTCGCTCACCGGCGTCCCGTGCCCGGCACGGGTTCGGTGAGCGCCGTTTAGGTCCGAGCCTGGGGCGTCGACGGGCGACGGCCTTGCAGCGCTCCTCGGACTGGGCCGGGATTATACCTGCCGGCGGGGTCGGGTTGAAGCGGGATCGGTGCCTTACCCGATGTCTAGTTGCTGAGGATCCACTCCACGACGTTATTGATCTCGGCAGTATCGCTGGTCTTGAAGGAGGTGTGCGCCTCTTCCTTGCCCTTGACCGTGATCGTCGGGCTCTTGGTCAGATGATCGAACAGCACGTGCCGGGCGTCGGGGTGGTCCTTGTACTTCTCGGAGACGGACTGGAATGAGGGGCCGTCCTTCTCACGGGTCACCGAGTGGCAGTTGAAGCACTTGCTCTGCTTCAGGGTGCGCTGGGCCTTCTTCTTGTCATAGGACTGCGTCTGCGCTGCGAGGGGCGACGCGATGAGCAGCAGTGCGATGACGAGGCTTGCGATTCTCATGGCGAGACTCCTGAGGCAATCGGACCCGTTTGATGGGGCTGCACGACTCACCTTACTCCTCGGAGCTGAACCGGTCCTGAATCCGCACGCCTTCTCGGTGAGCGACTCAGAGCGTAAGGATCCAGTCGATCAGCGCGTCGATCTCGGTTTTGCTCAGGTCTTCCACCTGCTTGTGGATTTCGGGATCGCCCTTGAGCTCGATCAGTGGTGCCGTGGTCAGATGGGTGTAAAGCTTTCCCTGGGCATCCGGCTTGTCACGGTACTTTTCTGCCACCTGTTGCCAGGAGGGCCCGTCCTTCTCGCGCCCGACCGCGTGGCATTTGAAGCAGTCGTTCTTGCGCGCCATGCGCTGGATCTCGATCGGCGCCCGCGCCACGGCCTTCTCGTCCATGGGCGAAGAGGGGGCCGTTTGGCAGCCTGCAAGCAGGGCCCCCGCAGCCAGCAGGGCGGTCGTGAGGAGATGGCGTAAGGTCGGGGTCCGTTTTGGCATCGATCGACTCCTGAACGGGGGGGCTGATCAGAGCCCGGCGGCGGCGCGCAGCGCTTCCGCACGGTCCGTGCGCTCCCAGGTGAACTCGGGCTCCTCGCGGCCGAAGTGGCCGTAGGCGGCGGTCTTGCGGTAGATCGGCTTGACCAGGTCAAGCATCTGCAGGATGCCCCACGGGCGCAGGTCGAAGTGCTCGCGCACCAGCTCGGCGATGCGTGCCTCGGGCAGCTTCGCGGTGCCGAAGGTGTCGATGCTGATCGAGGTCGGCTCGGCGACGCCGATGGCGTAGGAGACCTGGATCTCGCAGCGCGCGGCGAGGCCGGCGGCGACGATGTTCTTGGCCACGTAGCGCCCGGCGTAGGCGGCCGAGCGGTCGACCTTGGACGGGTCCTTGCCGGAGAACGCACCGCCGCCATGACGTGCCATGCCACCGTAGGTGTCGACGATGATCTTGCGCCCGGTCAGGCCGCAGTCGCCGACCGGTCCACCGATCACGAACGAACCGGTCGGGTTGATGTGGTACTTGGTGTCGGCGTGCAGCCACTCGGCCGGCAGCACCGGCAGGATGATGTTCTCCATCACCGCCTCGTGCAGGTGCGCCTGGTCGATCTCCGGGTCGTGCTGGGTGGACAGCACCACGGCATCGACACCGGCCACCTTGCCGTCGTCGTAGCGGAAGGTCACCTGGCTTTTGGCGTCCGGGCGCAGCCACGGCAGCACGTGCTGCTTGCGCATCTCGGCCTGGCGTTCGACCAGGCGGTGGGCATAGGTGATCGGTGCCGGCATCAGCACGTCGGTCTCGTCGGTGGCGTAGCCGAACATCAGGCCCTGGTCACCCGCGCCCTGCTGTTCGGCGCTCTGGCGATCGACCCCCATGGCGATGTCGCTCGACTGCTTGCCGATCAGGGACATGACCGCGCAGGTCGAGCCGTCGAAGCCGACATCGGAGCTGGTGTAACCGATGTCGCAGACCACCTTGCGCACCAGTTCGTCGAGATCGACCCAGGCCTCGGTGCTGACCTCGCCGGCGAGGATCACGGCGCCGGTCTTGATCATGGTCTCGCAGGCGACGCGGGCGTTGCCCGGGTTCGGGTCGAGGCTCAGGATCGCGTCGAGCACCGCGTCGGAGATCTGGTCGGCCATCTTGTCGGGGTGGCCTTCCGAAACCGACTCGGAGGTGAACAGGGTGGCGTCGCTCATCTGATTCTCATCCTTTCATTTCTGAGGGCGGCCGGGCATTGCGCCAAGTCAAACCGGGCATTGTACCCGTGACCGAGGCATGGGGCACCCAGCGCTGGCTCAGCGCAGCGGCCGGCCTCTTGTTGCGGTGCATCAATTGACCTGAGTCAAGTGATAAACCCACAGCAAAAGGCTATATTTCACACTGCATGGATGCACTGCCCCAAAAATCCAAGGAACCAACTGATTCCATCCACCCCCTTCGCAGGTTCGCACCGGGCCGCCGATGGCGCTTGCCCGCAACCTGACCCAAGGAGCGCACCCCAGTGGATTACCAGCAGTCCGAGAGAACCTACGACTTCGACGTCGTGCGCTGGTTCTCGATCATGGCCATCGTCTACCTCGTGGTCGGTACGGCGGTCGGCCTACTGATCGCCGCCCAACTCGCCTGGCCGGTGCTGAACTTCGACAGCCAGTACCTGAGCTTCGGGCGCCTGCGTCCGCTGCACACCAATGCGGTGATCTTCGCATTCGGCGGCTGCACGCTGATGGCAACCTCGTTCTACAGCGTGCAGCGCACCTGCGGTGCCGCGCTGTGGAGCTCGAAGATGGCGTGGTTCACCTTCTGGGGCTGGAACCTGGTCATCGTGCTCGCCGTCATCACGCTGCCGCTCGGCCTGACCCAGGCCAAGGAGTACGCGGAGCTGGAATGGCCGATCGACATCCTGATCGCGGTGGTCTGGCTGAGCTACCTGTTCAACTTCGTGATGACCATCGCGAAGCGCAAGAGCTCGCACATCTACGTGTCGAACTGGTTCTTCCTCGCCATGCTGGTGATGATCACCTACCTGCACGTGGTCAATTCACTGGCGGTGCCGGTGTCGCTGTTCAAGTCCTACTCGATTTTCTCGGGCGTGCAGGACGCCATGATCCAGTGGTGGTACGGCCACAACGCGGTCGGTTTCTACCTCACCGCCGGCTTCCTCGGCATCATGTATTACTTCGTGCCGAAACAGGCCAACCGCCCGATCTACTCCTACCGCTTGTCGGTGATCCACTTCTGGGCGCTGACGTTCGGCTACGTCTGGCTCGGCGCGCACCACCTGCAGTACACCGCGCTGCCGGACTGGACCGGCTCGCTCGGCGCGGCGATCTCGCTGGCGATGATCATCCCGTCGTGGGGTGGCGCGGTGAACGGCATGATGACGCTCTCCGGCGCCTGGGATAAGTTGCGCACCGACTACGTGCTGCGCTTCCTGATCGCCTCGCTGGCCTTCTACGCGATGTCGACCTTCGAGGGTCCGGTGATGTCGCTCAAGACCGTCAACGCGCTGTCGCACTACACCGACTGGACCATCGGCCACGTTCACTCCGGCGCCCTCGGCTGGGTGCTGATGGTCGCGGTCGGCGCGATCTACCACCTGGTGACGCGGTTGTGGAACACCGAGATGTACTCCACGAAGCTGGTCAACATGCACTTCTGGCTGACCACCATCGGCGCGTGCATCTACATCGTCGCGATGTGGGTCTCCGGGATCATGCAGGGCCTGATGTGGCGTGCCTACGATGACTACGGAACGCTCGCCTACACCTTCGCCGAATCGGTCGAGGCGATGCATCCCTACTACGCGCTGCGCGTCGTCGGCGGGGCCTTCGTGGTGCTGGGTGCGATCACCATGCTCTACAACGTCGTCATGACCGTGCGCAAGGCGTCCGCCGAGGGCCGCGTCGGCGAGTCCGGCACCGCGCCGGCCAGCGCCTGAGGGGAGGGGCGAACCATGGCAACCGATAATCAGCAATCGGGCAAGTTCCAGCAGATGCTGGAGAAGAACGTCTTCGCCCTGACCCTGGTCACCGCGCTGGTGGTGTCGGTCGGCGGCATCGTCGAGATCGTGCCGCTCTTCTACCTCGACTCCACGATGGAGGACAAACAGCGCAACCCGGACGGCAGCGCCAAGTTCCCCGAGGTCCTGTGGCAAAGGGAGGCGGGCCAGACGCTCGCCGACTGGAAGCCGGGCGAGGGGGTGCGACCCTACACCGCGCTGGAGCTCGCCGGTCGCGACGTCTACCAGCGCGAGGGGTGCTACCTCTGCCACTCGCAGATGATCCGGCCGTTCCGTGACGAGCGTGAGCGCTACGGGCACTATTCGCTGGCCGTCGAGTCGAAGTACGACCATCCGTTCCAGTGGGGCTCCAAGCGCACCGGGCCGGACCTGGCACGCGTCGGTGGCAAGTATTCCGACGAGTGGCATCGCCAGCACCTGCGCGACCCGCGCGCGGTGGTGCCTGAGTCGATCATGCCGACCTACGCCTGGCTCGACGAGGGCAGCATCGACGGCGCAGGCATGCAGGATCGCATGCGCGCCATGCGCCTGATGAACGTGCCTTACACCGACGCCGACATCGCCGCGGCCCCGGACGAGGTCCAGGGCAAGACCGAGATGGACGCCATGGTCGCCTACCTGCAGGTGCTCGGCACGATGATCGATTTCCGTGAGGGCAGGGACTACCGTGAGTAGCCTCGGCGACTACTTCGCCACCGACTGGTCGGCCATGACCCCGCAGGACTGGATCGGCACGATCCTGACCGTGGTGGTGTTCCTGCTGATGGTCGGCCTCTACTTCTACGCCCTCAGGCCGAAGAACCGCGAACGCCTCGAGGCCCAGCGTTTCATCCCATTCGAAGGCGACGACGAGTCCTTCGAGTCCGGAGACAAGCGATGACCGACGAAACCAATGCGTACGACGCAGCCGACACCGGCCACGTCTGGGACGACAACCTGCGCGAGCTGACCAACCCGCCGCCACGCTGGTGGACCATCGCCTTCCACGCGAGCTGGATCTTCGTGGTGATCTACGGGATTCTCTACCCGATGTGGCCGACCTTCAGTGGCTACACCAAGGGCGTGATCGGCTGGACCTCGATCGGCGAGTACAAGGAGAGCGTCGCCCAGCTCGAGGAGATCCGTGGCCCGTTCGAGGCGAAGATTGCACAGCTCGAGCCGGCGGCGATCCTCGCCGACCGCGAGCTCGCGAACTACACCGACGCCTCGGTGAAGGTGCTGTTCGGCGACCGCTGCGCGCCGTGCCACGGGGCTGGCGGCCAGGGCAACCCGGGCTACCCGGTGCTGGCCGACGACGTCTGGCTGTACGGCGGTACCGCCGACAAGATCGTCGAGAGCATCGTCAACGGCCGCCAGGGCATGATGCCGCCGCACGCCTCGCGCTTCAGCGACCAGCAGCTCGATGATCTGGCCACCCACGTCGCCGGTCTCGCCGACGGCAAGGAACACGAGGCCGGAAAGGTGCTGTACACCGGCGCTGGGGCCTGCTTCGCGTGCCACGGCATGGATGGCAAGGGCAATCAGGCGCTCGGCGCACCGAACCTGACCGATCGCGTCTGGCGCTTCGACGGCAGCCTCGAGGGCATTCGTCACACCATCGCTTACGGGGTTAACGCGCCCGGCGTGCCGGAGACGCGCAACGCCGTCATGCCGGCCTTCGCCGACCAGCTCGACGAGACCGAGATCAAGAAGCTCGCGGTCTACGTCCATCGCCTCGGCGGCGGTCAGTAAGGGGTATCGAATCTCCGGTAGCGGAGTGCCCGGATCGGCTGACGGCGACGGACCGGTGAGGTCCAGCCGATGGATGCAGTCGTCATCGGTTCGATCCTGTCGGTGGTCGGTTCCATCGTGATCATCGCCCACCTCGGCTACAAGGTCGGCAAGCTGATGTCACGGGACGCGGAACGCCACCGCAACTCCTGAACCCGGGAGCAGGGGGGGCTGGCCCCCTCTCTTCAGGCACGGTAATTCAGTAACCGGTAAAATTCGGATGTCCTCCGTGGGCGATCGGTAGTGGAAACCCTTCCACTGTTCCCGAGTCCCATACCGTGCGGTCAAGCGAGTGAGCCACGTGTCACAGACGCAGCAAGAGCAGGCCTTCGGCCAGCACCTCGACGACCTCTACGCCGAGGCGAGTCACTGGCACGTCAACACAGGCAAGGAGACCATCCACGCCAAGCGCGTCGGCGGGCGCTTCCGCACGCTCAAATGGTGGTCGAGCGCGGTCTGGCTGGCCTTCTTCCTCGGCCCGTACCTGCGCTGGGACGGTCGCCAGGCGGTGCTGTTCGACATCCCCAGCCGCCAGTACCACATCTTCGGCGCCACGGTGTTGCCGCAGGATTTCTGGATGCTGTCGCTGCTGCTGCTGTTCTTCGCCATCCTGCTTGCAGTGGTCACGGCGACCGCGGGCCGGGTCTGGTGCGGGTACTTCTGCTTCCAGACGGTCTGGACCGACCTGTTCACGCTGATCGAGGAGAAGTTCGAGGGCCCGCCGCAGGCGCGGCGCAAGCTCGATGCGGCGCCGTGGTCCGAGAAGCTGCGCATCAAGGTGCCCAAGCACCTGGTCTGGATCCTGATCGGCATGGTGACCGGGGCGAGCTTCGTCGCCTGGTTCACCGACGGCTGGGCGATGTGGGGCCAGCTGCTGCGTCTCGAACTGCCGCCGGTGGCCTACGTCACCATCGCGGTCTTCACCGCCTTCACCTACGTCTTCGCCGGCCACATGCGCGAGCAGGTCTGTTTCTGGCTCTGCCCCTATGCCCGCCTGCAGGGGGTGATGTACGACCGCGAGACCATCCTGCCGACCTACGACCTCAAGCGCGGCGAACCGCGTGGCCGGGTGCGCCGGGGCGATGCCGTGAGCGAGCAGGGTGACTGCATCGATTGCCGGCAGTGCGTCGCGGTCTGCCCGACCGGCATCGACATCCGTGAGGGCCAGCAGGAGGGCTGCATCACCTGTGCGCTCTGCATCGACGCCTGTGACGCGGTGATGGACAAGGTCGACCGGCCACGCGGCCTGATCCGCTATGCCTCCTACGACGAACTCGAGGGCCAGCCGCAGCCGGTGCCATGGAAGCGGCCGCGCGTCATCGTCTACGCGATTATCATGTCCCTGGCCCTGGCCGGCATCGTCTACGGCCTGTCGTCGCTTTCCACCCTCGAGCTCAACGTGCTCCACGAGCGCCAGCCGCTGTTCGTGCAGCAGGGCGACGGCTCGATCCAGAACAGGTACACGCTGAAGCTGCTCAACAAGACCCCCGAGGAGCTCCAGGTGACGATCACGGCGACCGGTCTGCCGGAGCTGGTGCTGGTCGGCGCCGAGGAACCGATCGCCACCGCGCCCGGGCGCGTCACCACGGTGGTGGTGTTCCTGAGGGTGCCGGGCGAACGGTTGCCCGAAGCCTACAGCCCGGTGATCTTCGAGGTCGTTGCGCAAGGAGACCAAGCGATCCGCGAGGCGGTCGAGAGCGTCTTCGTCGGTCCCGGATGACCCCGGTCAGGGCCGAGCCAGAGTGCCCGGTGAGACAATGGAACAACCTGAATCAGAACCGCAGAGGAAAGCGCGAATGGAAGCCGCAATCCCCCGTCGTCACAATCCCAATTCGCCCTGGCGCAATCCCTGGGTGCTCGGCTGGATCGGCCTGGTGGTCGCCGTGGTGATCGCCAACGTGACCATGATCGTGCTCGCCGTCACGACCAATCCCGGGCTGGTGGTGGATGACTACTACGAGCGTGGGCGCAGCTACGCGGAGACGCGCGCCGCGCAGAGGCTCGCCGAGCCGCAGACCTGGGACGTGCGGCTCGACATCCCGCAACCGGTGCGGCTCGACGTGCCGGTCGGGATCCGTGTCAGCGCCGTCGACGAGCGCGGCCTGCCGGTGCGTGCCGAGCGCGCGCGCTTCTTCGCCTACCGTCCCTCGGACGCCAACGCCGACTTCGAGCTGGCGATGGTCGTCGAGGCGCCCGGAGTGGTCGGCGCGGAAGTGAGCTTCCCGCTGCCCGGCATCTGGGACCTGATCGTCCAGGTCGAGGCCGGTGACAAGGTCTACGACATGGCCCGCCGCATCGCGGTCCGCCGCGACTGAGCCCGGCGGCGCCGCGCCGCGTCCCCTGACCATCATGGCCGACGTTCAACGCGAGCCGACCTGTTTCCACTGCGGCCTGCCGGCTCCCGCACCGGCGGTCGAGGGCGAGGTCGACGGCCACGCCCGCCGATTCTGCTGTCCCGGTTGTCAGGCGGTCTGCGTGGCGATCCATGCCGCCGGCCTCGAGGGCTTCTACACCCGCATGCCGTCCGATCGCCCGCTGGCGCCACCTCCGACGCAGACCGAGGATCCGGCGATTTTCGACCTGGCCGACGTGCAGGCGGAGTTCGTGCGCCGCGACGGCGATGGCCTGGCGGCCGAGCTGCTGGTCGAAGGCATCCACTGCGCCGCGTGCGTCTGGCTGATCGAGCGTCACCTCGGTCAGATGCCGGGGGTGCGGGGCGTGCAGGTCAACCTCGCGGCACGCCGTCTCAACGTTCGCTGGGACCCGCAGCGCGTCGCGTTGTCGGGTCTCCTGAAGGCACTGGCCGGCATCGGCTACGCCGCGTTGCCCTACGACGTCGATGCCGTCGAGGGGCGCCTGCAGCGCACCCAGCGTGCGCGCCTCTACCGTCTCGGCTTCGCGGCCTTCGCGATGATGAACCTGCTGTGGATCTCGATCGCGCTCTACACCGGCGCCGACCGGGGCGAGCACCGCGATCTGCTCTACTGGGCCGGCTGGGCGCTGGCGACCCCGACGCTGCTCTACGCCGGCTGGCCGTTCCTGCAGGGGGCCTGGACCGGTTTGCGTCACGCCCACCCGACCATGGACCTGCCGATCGCGATCGGCGCGCTGGCCACCTACGGCTATTCGACCTGGGCGATGTTCCTCGGCGGTCCCCAGGCCGGGGTCTACTTCGACACGGTGGTCAACTTCCTGTTCGTGATCCTGGTTGGCCGTCACCTCGAGGGCCTGTCGCGTCGCCAGGCGATGTCGGCGACCCACCGCCTGATGGAACTGCAGCCGCGCATCGCGACGCGGCTCGACGGGGATGGAGAGCAGCGCGTCTCGGTACGCTCGCTGCGTACCGACGACCGGGTGCTGGTGCGCCCGGGCGAGCAGGTGCCGGTCGACGGCGTGATCCTCGAGGGCGAGACCGCCGTAGACGAGTCGCTGCTCAGCGGCGAGAGCACCCCGCGGGCGCGCACGTCCGGCGAGCGGGTCTACGCCGGGACCCAGAACCTCGACGGTGCGGTCACGCTCGCGGTCGAGCACACCCTCGCCGACACCGCGCTCGGGCGCATCGCCCGGCTGGTCGAGGTGGCGCAGGGCTGCAAGGCGCCGGTGCAGCGCCTCGCCGACCGCATCGTGCCGTGGTTCGTCACCGCGACCCTCGGCCTGGCCGCGCTGACCTTCGCCGCGTGGATCGGCCAGGGATTCGAGATCGCGCTGATGGCCTCGGTCGCGGTGCTGATCGTCACCTGCCCCTGCGCGTTCGGTCTGGCCACGCCGATGGCGATCGCGGTCGCGGCCGGCACCGGCGCGCGGCGAGGCATCCTGGTCAAGACCGGGGCGGCGCTCGAGACCCTCGCCGGGATCGATCACGTGGTGTTCGACAAGACCGGGACGCTGACCCAGGGACGCCTCGCGGTGGTCGACAGCTGCTGGCAGGGGGTCGACGAGGGGTCGGCGCTGGCGGCGGTGGCCGCGCTCGAGCGGCGTTCGGAGCACGGCATCGGCGCCGCGTTGGTCGACTACGCGAAGACCCATGGGCAAGCCGCTGCCGCCAGGACGGTGGAGGGCTTCCGTGCCCGGCCGGGTCGCGGCATCGCCGGCACGGTCGACGGCCGGGCCTGGGTCGTCGGCAGCCCGACGTGGATCGCCGCCGAGGGGGTGGCGCACGAACCGGACTGGGACGCGTTGCGCGACACCCACGAGACGCGCGGTCGCACGGTGGTGATCGCGGCGGTCGAGGGCCATACCGTCGGCCTGTTCGCCCTCGCCGACCGGTTGCGCGAGGATGCGCGCGAGGTGGTTGCCGAGCTGGACGCCGCGGGCCTTGGCGTGACGCTGCTCAGCGGTGACCGCGAGGCCGTCGCCGGTGCGGTGGCCGCCGAGCTCGGCATCGAGGCGGTGGTCGCCGAGGTCTTGCCCGAGGACAAGGCCGCGGTGATCGCCGACCTGCAGGCCAGCGGCCAACGGGTGGCGATGGTAGGCGACGGCGTCAACGACGCGCCGGCGCTGGCGCAGGCCGACGTTGGCATCGCGCTGGGCAGCGGCACCGACGTCTCGGTCGAGTGCGCGGGGATCGTGCTCGGCCGCGACCGTCTCGGCCAGCTGACGGAGGCACGGCACCTCGCCGCCGCGACGCTGCGCACCGTGCGTCAGAACATCGCGCTGTCGATCACCTACAATCTCGTCATGGTCCCCCTGGCGATGCTTGGCATGGTGACCCCGCTGCTTGCCGCGCTGACGATGCCCCTGAGTTCGCTTGCCGTGATCGGAAACGCCGCACTGCTGCGCCGGCGCGTCCCCGAGACGTTACCGACCGCGCTGGCCGTGGACGGCGTGGAGTCGACCGCCGTCGCTGCGGGTCATGCGGAGGCGTCGCCGTGGAGGTGATCTACTTCCTGATCCCACTGATGATCCTGCTCGGACTGGTGATGGTCGGCATCCTGTTCTGGGCCGCGCGCAGCGGCCAGTACGACGACCTCGAGGGGCCGGCCAACCGCATCCTGATGGACGACGACGACCCGTTGCTGCCGGACCGGGAGCGGCGCGAGTGACACGCCTGCGTCGCCTCGTGCGCCTGGCCTGCCTGCTGGTTGGCCTGCAGCTGTGCTGGCCGCTGGCGGCGCAGGCTGACGACGCGCTGCAGCTGCAGGCCGAGCGCGAGCGGTTCCTCGAGGCGCGCAAGGCGCTGCTCAGGGGCGACGAGGCCCGCTTCGACGCGCTGACCGGGCAGTTGCGCGATTACCCGCTGCATCCCTACCTGCGCTACTGGCGCCTCGAGCAAGAAGTCGGCGGACTCACCGCCGAAGCGGTCGCGTCAGCCCTGGCCGAATTCGCCGATACGCCGCTGGAGAGACGCCTGCGTGGTGCCTGGCTCGCGCGGCTGGCGCGCGAGGGCCGCTGGAGCGAGTACCTGCGCGACTACCGCCCCGGTTTTGGCACCCGCGCCACCTGCCGCTATCACGACGCCCTGCGCCGCGAAGGCCAGGTCGATGAGGCGTGGGCCGGGGCGCGCCGGCTCTGGCTGGTCGGTCGCTCGCAGCCCAAGGCGTGCGATCCACTGTTCGACGCCTGGCGTGCGGCGGGGCAGCTGACCACGGCACTGACGTGGGAGCGCATCGAGCTGGCGATCCGGCGCGGTCGTGAACGCCTGGCGAGCTACCTCGGGCGGTACCTGGACGCCGCCGATCGCCAGCGTCTGGAACTCTGGCTGCGCGTCCGCCGGGACCCGCGCAAGGGTCTGCAGGAAAAGGGGCTCGGGCGGGACGGCCCGATCGAACGCAAGATCGTCGCCTACGGCGTGATGCGTCTCGCCGGCTACGATGCTCCTGCTGCCGCCATCGCGTGGCAGGGGCTCACCCCGCGTTACGCTTTCGGCGACGACCAGCGGCGCGCGGTGGAGCGCAAGATCGCGCTCGAATACGCATTCGACGGTGAAGCCGAGGCCCTGGATCGCTTCGACGCGCTGCCCTCTCCCTGGCACGACGAACAGGTGCGTGGTTGGGCGGCACGCGTCGCGATGCGTCACGGACGTTGGGAGGAGGTGCTCGCCTGGATCGGACGCATGCCACCCGACGAGGTCGCCGAGGCGGGCTGGCGCTACTGGCGGGCACGCGCCCTGGCGGAGACCGGTCACGCTGCCGAGGCGCAGGCCGCGTTCGCCAGGCTCAGCCAGGGACGCGGCTACTACGAGTTCCTCGCTGCAGACCAGCTCGGTCGGCCCTACCGCTTCGATCACGCCCCGGTAGCAGCCCCTGCACCGGGTGTCGCCGCGCTGGACCGCGATCCCGGCATCGTGCGTGCCCGCGAGCTCTACCATGCCGGGCTGCTGGTCGATGCGCGCCGCGAGTGGCGTGACGCGCTGGCCGAGCGGAGCCCCGAGGAGCTGCGCATGGCCGGTCGCCTCGCCCACCACTGGGGCTGGTACGACCGGGCGATCTTCGCACTCGGCGCGGCGCGCTACTGGGACGACCTCGAGATCCGCTTCCCCTTCGCCTACCGGTCCGAACTCAGCTCGCAGGCACGCAAGCAGCGGCTCGACCCGGCCTGGGTGTTCGCGATGGCGCGCCAGGAGAGCGCTTTCAACGCACGGGCGCGCTCGTCGGCCGGCGCGATGGGCCTGATGCAGATCATGCCGGCCACCGGGCGGCGCATCGCGAGCGATCTCAACGTCTCGCTGAAGGAAAACTGGCGCCTGTTCGACCCCAAGCTCAATGCCCGCTTCGGCACCCATTACATCCGCAAGATGCTCGACCAGCTGAGCGACCATCCACTGCTGGCGATCGCCGCCTACAACGCCGGCCCGCACCGCGTGCGCAAGTGGCTGCCCGATGCCGGTACGCTCGAGGCCGACATCTGGATCGAGAACGTGCCGTTCCACGAGACACGCAACTACCTGCAGCGCGTCCTCGCCTACACCGCCATCTACCAGGAGCGTCTCGGCCAGCCGGTCGAGCCGCTGAGCCAGCGCATGCGCGACGTGGCCGCGGGCATGGCCGGACCCCGGTCCTGACGCAGAAACGATCCCACGTGGCACGCACGTCACGGTGTGGGGTTCGTGGGCTTCTACATGACGGGCTTTCCCGACCTCTGGTCCGCCGTGCGCAGCCATGACCCGATGGTTTAAGCTAGCCTAAGTCCAGATTTATCAACGCCTGCCGAGCGCAGGCGACTACGGGAACGTCGGGGCCTGGATGGCACTGACGAGGCAGGGTGGCCACCGGGCAGATGACGCGTCATGACTGAATCGCCGCTGCTGCGCCCCGTGTTGCTCTCCGGGCTTGCCCTGCTGCTCTTTCTCGGCCTGGGCGGTTACCTGCTGCAACTCGAGCTGGAGGGCTGGCATACCGAGCGCCGGCAGGAAGCCCAGTCCCAGCTGGTTCGCTACGTCTCCATCCTCGAACGCCAGGTGAGCCGTGCGCTGGCCGCGGCCGTCTCGATGGAATCCTACATCCGCCATCACGGTGGCCGCGTCGAGGATTTCGAGAGCCACTCCGCCGACCTGCTGCGCAGCGTGGGCGCCATCAGCGCCATCGAGCTGGCACCGGATGGAATCATCCGTTACGTCTATCCGGCCACCGGACACCAGTCGATGCTCGGCCAGCGTGTCGTCGAGAGCCGCTACGCGGCGCCGACCGCCCACCGCGCGATGCTCGAAGAGCGCCTGGTGCTGAGCCCGCCACTGACCCTCGACAACGGCCAGCTCGCGGTGATCGGGCGCACGCCGGTCTATCTCGACGATCGCGAGGGCGACCCGCTGTTCTGGGGCTTCGCCTCGGTGCAGCTCGAGTTGCGTCACCTGGTGCACGAGGCGGGGCTCGACCGCCTCGGCGAGGGTGGTTACCGCTACCAGCTGCTGATCGACAGCGCGCGGCCGAGCGCCGGCGACCCACAACCGTTCGCGCCCGAGCAGAGCGTCGCCGCCATGGTCACGGTGCCGGATGGCGAATGGGAGTTGCGCCTGGCACCGCTCCAGCCCTGGGGGGTGCCGCCGCGATTCTACGTTCACGCACTGATTGGGCTCTTCGCCGGCGGCCTGCTGGCCTACCTGGTGTTCGTGCTGCTCTGGCAACCGGTGGCCCTGCGCCGCCAGGTCGAGGGCACCAGCGCTGCGCTGCAGCGTGCCAACGCCCGCTACGAGGCGGTCTTCAATACGGTGCGCGAGGTGCTGTTCCAGCTCGACAAGCGCGGTCGGTTCAACCTGCTCAACGCGGCCTGGAAACAGCTCAGCGGCAACGAGCCGGTCGACACCCTGGGCCACCTGTTCGAGGAGAGCGTCCACCCCGACGACCAGATGATGGCGCGCCAGCTGGTGCGTGAAGGGCTGGAGGGCCACGTCGAGCACAAGGGTGTCGAACTGCGCCTGCTCGGGCGTAGCAAGCAGGTGCGCTGGGTGGAGATGGCGCTGCAGTCGATAAGCGAAGCGGACGGCAGCGTGAGTGGCCTCTCGGGCACGCTGCACGACATCACCGAGCGCAAGCAGGCCGACCGCGTCATCCAGTACCAGGCCAACTACGACACCCTGACCAACCTGCCCAACCGCAAGCTGTTCCAGGACCGCTTCGGGCGCGCCATCGAGATCACGCTGCGCAGGAAGCAGCGCCTGGCGCTCATGTTCATCGACCTCGACCGCTTCAAGTGGATCAACGACAGCCTCGGGCACGCGGCCGGCGACCAGCTGCTCAAGGAGGTGGCGATGCGCCTGACCTCCTGCGTCCGCAAGGCGGACACCGTCGCCCGTTTCGGTGGCGACGAGTTCATCGTCCTGCTCTCCGAGGTCAAGACCGAGGTCGATGCGGAGATCGTGGCGCGCAAGATCCTCGTCGAGCTGGCCCGCCCGTTCGATCTCAACGGACACAAGGAGAGCATCTCTGGCAGTGTCGGCGTCACGCTCTGCCCCGACGATGGCAGCGACATCGCCACGCTGATGAACAACGCCGACAACGTCATGTACCACGTCAAGGAGAGCGGCCGGAACAGTTTCAAGTTCTTCACCGAGGACATGAACCGCGCCCTCCAGGAGCGTCATCAGCTGGCCAGCAAGCTGCGCCAGGCGATTGCCAATGACCTGCTGCAGCTGGTGTTCCAGCCGGTGATCGACCTGGTGCGGCATGAACCGGTCGGTGTCGAGGCACTGCTGCGCTGGCGAGATGACGACCATGGGCGGATCTCGCCTGCGGAAGCGATCGCGCTGGCCGAGGACACCCAGCTGATCGAGGAGCTCGGCGGCTGGATCCTCGACCACGCCTGCGCCGGTTTCGCGACGCTGCGCGCAGCCGACGCCCGCCTCGAGTACGTCTGCATCAACGTCTCGATCCGCCAGTTCCGCAGCAACTTCGTCCCGCTGCTCGAACGCATGATCGAGAGTCACGAACTGGAGCCCGGCCTGATCGCGCTCGACCTGACCGAGGGACTGATCGCCGACGATCGCGCCGAGGTCTGGCAGGCGCTCGAGGCGATGAGGGCGAAGGGCGTGCGCCTGATGCTCGACGACTTCGGCACCGGCATCACCTCGCTCGGGCACCTCAAGCGCCTCGCACCCGAGGCGGTCAAGCTGCAGAGTGCCTACCTGGCCGACATCGTGCCCGAGACCAGCGCCGCGGCGATGATCGGTGCCTTGATCGCCATGGCCCACAGCCTCGGCATCAAGGTCGTCGGAGAGGGCGTCGAGGAGGCGCAGCAGGCCGAGATGCTCGAGGTGCTCGGCTGTGATTTCGCCCAGGGCTACCACTTCAGTCCGCCGCTCGAGCTCGACGAGCTGGCCGCGGTGCTGCGCCGTGGCAGCGGCTTCGGTTCGACCGGCACGGCCTGAGTGCCGGCCGTTGCAAGGCCACGCGTGTCGGCCGCCCTCGAGTTGCCCGCCAAGGACGAAGGTTTTCCCTGCGTCGCCGACCCCGGGGCCCGGGTGCTGGTGCTCGGCTCGATGCCCGGTCAGGCGTCGCTGGCCGCCGCGCAGTACTACGCCCATCCGCGCAACGCCTTCTGGGAGATCATGGGCGTGCTGTTCGGCGCCGGCCGCGAGCTTCCCTACGAGGCACGCCTGGCGCGGTTGCGCTCCAGCGGGATCGCGCTGTGGGACGTCGCCCACCGCTGTCGTCGGCCCGGCAGTCTCGACGCGGCAATCGATCGCGACAGCGTCGAACCGAACGATTTCGCCACGCTGTTCAGCGCCTGCCCGAGGCTGCGCTGGATCTTCTTCAACGGCGCCACCGCGGAGGCGCTCTACCGACGCCTGGTGCTGAACGATCTCCCTGAACCGGGCCGGTCGATGACCTGCCGACGCCTGCCTTCGACCAGTCCGGCGCACGCAGCGCTCGACTTCGAAGCCAAGCTGAAACAGTGGCGCGTGGTGCAGGATGCGCTCGCGGCTTCGTCCGGTTGCTAGCCACCCGGGGCTGGCATAGGCTAGCCCGACGTCCGCCGGCGACACCGGAAGTACGACAGGGATAGCGCAACGATGGCGATGATCGACGACAGCATCCGCGACTTCGACACCATCCACGCCGACTTCAGCTGGACGCTCCCCGCGCGCTACAACATCGGTCTCGACGTCTGTGACCGCCAGCCTGCCGACGCGCTGGCACTGCTGTGCGAGGACCATCGCGGCCACGTCACCCGCCACACCTTCGGCGAACTGACCAGCCTTTCCGACCGCCTCGGCAATGCCCTCGGCGGACTCGGCGTCGAGCGTGGAGACCGGATCGCGATCATCCTCGCGCAACGCGCCGAGGCGGCCATCGCGCACGTTGCCACCTACAAGATCGGCGCGATCGCGGTGCCGCTTTCGGTGCTGTTCGGCCCCGACGCCCTCGAGTACCGGCTCGGCAACAGCCGCACCCGCGTGGTGATCACCGACGAGGCGGTCGGTGAACGGATCGCGGCGATGCGCGATCGCCTGCCGCACCTCGAGCGGGTCATCACCTGCGGGTCGCCGGGCGAGGGGGCGTTCTGGGAGCTGCTGAACAAGGGTGCCGACAGCTCCCCGGCGGTCGACACGTCGGCCGACGACCCGGCGATGATCATCTACACCTCGGGCACCACCGGGCCACCCAAGGGTGCGCTCAACGCGCAGCGCTGCCTGCTCGGCAACCTGCCCGGTTTCGAGCTGTCGCAGAACTTCTACGCGCAGACCGGCGGGCTGTTCTGGACGCCCGCCGACTGGGCCTGGACCGGCGGGTTGCTCGACGCGCTGCTGCCGACGCTGCACTACGGCAAGCCGGTGTTCGGCTACGACGGCCAGGGGCGCTTCGATCCGGAGCGCGCGGTGGACATGATGGCGCGCCACGGCGTGCGCAACGCCTTCATCCCGCCGACCGCGATGAAGATGCTCATGCAGGTGCCCGACATCGCCGCGCGTGGCGTGCAGCTCACCGCGGTGATGTCGGCCGGCGAGAGCGTCGGCGAGCGGGTGGTCGAGTGGGGGCGCGAGGCGTTCGGCATCACGGTCAACGAGATGTGGGGCCAGACCGAGTTCAACTACCTGGTCGGCAACTGCTCGGCGATCATGCCGGTCAAGCTCGGCTCGATGGGCAAACCGTTTGCCGGACACTGGGTCGACGTCATCGACGCGCAGGGGCGCCCACTGCCGGATGGCGAGTGCGGCGAACTCGCGGCGCGCACCGGCGACCCGGTGCAGTTCCTCGGCTACTGGGAAAA
>JAACFL010000134.1 GCA_009937385.1 Gammaproteobacteria bacterium
GCGTAGGTCAGTTCCTCGACCGCGTCGCCGTCACCGAGCAGCCGCACGTGGGGACGGTCGGGGTGGCGGCGCAGGTGCCAGGCGAGCACCTCGGGCAGCGTGGCCGCGGTATCCGGGGTGTCGGCCTCCTCGTGCGGCAGCGGCTGGATGAGCGGACGCTGGCCTGCCACCGATACGCCGGGCCGCGCCCGGTCCAGCGCTTCGAGCAGCGCGCGTGGCGTCTCGGCGGTGGCGAGCAGGTCCTCGGGCAGCTCGACATCCCACCGCCGCTCGATGCGCTGCAGCAGCTCGACGCGCGACAGGCTGTCGAGGCCGAAGTCGCGCTCGAGGCTGGCGTCGAGGTCGGCCGGCGGCGGCGGCGCGCCGGGACGCAGCTCGGCCAACAGCGCCGTGATCAGCGCCAGCAGCTGACGGTCGTCGGAGTGGGGTGCCTGGGACTCGACCATGACGGGCGATTATGGCGCAGCCGTCACCGGGCTGCCGGCTTAACGGCTCGGGGTCGATCCAGTAGCATCCCCGTCAGACAACCAGGGAACGCGCCATGTTCACAGGCATCATCCAGGGCACCGCCGAGGTGGTGGCCATCAGCGCCCGAGACAATTTCCGCACCCACGTCGTGCGCCTGCCCGGGTCGCTGCTGCCCGGCCTCGAGCCCGGCGCGTCGGTGGCGCACAACGGCTGCTGCCTGACGGTCACGCGCATCGACGGTGCCGAGGTCGCGTTCGACCTGATGCAGGAGACTCTGCGCGTGACCAACCTCGGCGACCTCACGGTCGGTGAACGGGTCAACGTCGAGCGCGCCGCCCGCTTCGGCGACGAGATCGGCGGCCATGCGATGTCGGGCCACGTGCTGTGCACCGCCGAGGTGGTCGACGTCGTCGAAAGCCCGGACAACTGCGAGGTGCGGTTTCGTTTACCTGGTGAACACGCCCGCTACCTGTTCACCAAGGGCTACATCGGTATCGACGGCATCAGCCTGACCCTGGGGGAAGTCGACGGGCCCGAGTTCAGCGTCCACCTGATCCCCGAGACGCTGGCGCGCACCAACCTCGCCACGCGCCGCCCGGGCGACCGGGTCAACATCGAGATTGACCCGCAGACCCAGGCGATCGTCGAGACCGTCGAGCGGGTGCTGGCATCGCGCGACAGATGACAAAGGAACGGATGAAACCTATTCTGCGAGAGGGCCTGTGCAAGTCGCGCAGCCATGGAACTTGTTGGGGGTCGACCGATTCTAATTTTTTATGAGCCTGCCCCGCATACTCCTTTGTCTGTTGCTGCTGACAACCTCATTTCAGGTCGCCGCCGGATTGTCGCTTGGAGATTCCGCGTGCGGCGACGACTGCATGGTGCACTTCGACACTGAGGATTTGCTGGGCTGCAGCGACGGAGGCCATTGCGGCGACCATGCATCGGACTGCACTGCCCACTGCATGCCCGCCCTGGGTGTTAGCCCGGTCGCCGAGCCCGACCTCGAATCCAATCAAGATTTGTTTGCAGCGTTCCACCCCGTCCTCGATTCACCGCCCGCTCGCCTGCTGCGCCCTCCAATTCCTGTGTGACCCCCCGTTCTATGGTCGTGCATGACGCATGGCCGATCGGGCATGCCCTCATGCCCCCTTGCCCATCCCGGGCCTCGCAAGGAAACGATCATGCGATTGACTCTCTCACGCGCCCTGGTGCTGACACTCGCCATGCTGTGGATGACAGCTCCCGTCCAGGCCAAGCGCCTCGATGACCTTAGCCACCTCCATGGCCTGGCCTTCGACCCGGCCGATGCGCAACAACTGCTGCTCGCTACCCACCACGGTCTCTACCGCGCCTATCCAGACGGCCGGGTCGAACTACTCGGCCGAGCCCGAGACGACTTCATGGCGCTTGCCGCCGATCCAGGAAATCCTGGCCGGCTCTACGCCTCGGGCCACCCCGTCGGCGGCGGCAACCTCGGCCTACTGAGATCCGACGACGGTGGTGCGAGTTGGACCAAGCATTCCGATGGCCATCGTGGTCCGGTTGACTTCCACCAGTTGACCGTCAGCCCGGCCGATTCAAACACGCTCTACGGCGTTCATGGCACGCTGCAGCACAGCGTCGACGGTGGAGATTCGTGGCAACCGGTCGGTCCTGCTCCGGCCAAGTTGATCTCGCTGGCGGGCTCCAGTCACGCTCGAGAGCGGCTCTATGCGGCCACCGAGGCTGGGCTCAAGGTCAGTCTCGACGGCGGCAAGAGCTGGCGCGCCGCAGTGATGTTCCGCAGCACGGCGAGCCTGGTGCAGGCTGACATGAACGGCACTGTCTACGCCTTCGTCCTCGGTCGCGGCCTGCTGTCGACATCCGAGCCGAGCCTCGCCTGGAAAACCCTCTACAACGGTTTCGGCGGCCACTACCCACTGCAGATGACCGTGGCTCACGATGACCCGCAACGCCTCGCGGTGCTGACCCATCATGGGCGTATCTTCACCAGCGACGACGGTGGCATGAGCTGGCAGCGTTTCGGCTTGCCCATCCCGTCGGAGGCCGTCGTGGAAGGCGCCCGTGTCTACGCTGAGTACTGCACGTCCTGCCACGGCGTTGCAGGCGTCGGTGAGACACCGGGCACCCCTACCGCACCGCTCGATTCCACCAAGCTCGCCCCGGCGCTCGACGGCACCGCGCACGCCTGGCATCACGACGACGCCCAGCTGCGTAACACCATCCACGAGGGCTCGGTCGCTCGCGGTGGACGCATGCCGGCCTGGAATGGCGTGCTCAGCGAGGCCGACATCGGTCACGTGCTCGCTTACGTCAAGTCGCTCTGGAACGCGCGTGAACGCGCATGCCAGGGAGCGAAGCACATGAACTGCGACTGGCAACCCGAGGACTGAACCATGCTCCCGATGATCCGCGCCCTCACTGGCGCCCTGCTGACCGTCACCCTGGTCGCGGCCTGTGGCCAGGCTGACGACGCCGAGCGCCTCGCACGCCTGGGGCTTCCCACCACAGGCTACATGGCCGATGTCGGTCAGGGAGCCGCGACCTACGCCGCCAAATGCCGCGAGTGTCACGGCCCGGCCGCGCGTGGAACCGACAAGGGTCCTCCGCTGGTGCACGGCTATTACGTACCGAACCACCATGCCGACCTCGCTTTCTACCGTGCAGTCAAGCAGGGTGTGGTGCAGCACCACTGGGAGTTCGGCGACATGCCAGCGCAGCCCGATGTCACACCGGAGCGGGTTGCCGACATCATCGCCTATGTACGTGGCCTGCAACAGAAACAAGGCTTTCGCTGATGGAGTAAGTCATGGCTCGCATCATCACCCCGCCCGGACATCACTTTCCGTGGTTTGTCCGGCTCTTCCTCTGGAACCAGCGTCGCCGCTACGGCGCGGTACTGGAGCCGGCGCGGCTATGGGGTCGCTCGCCGTGGGTGTTCACCGCGCTGGCGCTGCTTTTCGGTGCACTTGACCGGCGTGGTTCACCGCTGTCACCCGCACTTCGCGCGCTGCTGACGGTGCGTGTCTCGCAGCTAAACTGGTGCGCATTCTGCGTCGACATCAACGGCGCACGGGTTCTGCGCCACGGGGTCAGTGAGTCGAAACTGGCCGATCTTCCCCGCCACCAGGAGAGCCCGCACTACGACGCCGCTGAAAACGCAGCTCTCGACTATGCAGAGGCGATCACGCGCAGCGACCACCAGGTCGATGACAAACTCTTTGCGAGGTTACGCGAGCACTACGATGACGACGCGATCGTCGAACTTACAGGGATGGTCGCGTTCCAGAACATGTCGAGCAAGTTCAACGCGGCGCTCGATGTCGCGCCCCAGGGTTTTTGCCGGTTGCTGGCACAAGACGCCAACGACGAGACGGAGCGAGCGGCCTGATTCGACCATTAACCCATTGATATGCTAGTGTGATTGCATGATGGCGAATCCAGTAATCAGGTACCTGACCACACTGCTGCTCGCCACGCTCCTGCTCGTGGTGACACTCCCTGCGGGCGCCTCCGTGACCCACGCGGCCGAAGGCGGTCAGGTCTTCTCGTCTGCCACGCACGACGAGCACGAAGAGCGCTGCTGCCTGCCAGAACTCGGTGGCCACGGTCTCTGCCACGCCTCGGCGGCACTGCCCGCAGAGGACAGCCCCCGCGTTTCAACACCATCGCACTCACCGGTCCAGATCGTTCGCATCCAGTTCCTCACTCGGCCGCAGCCACCCCTCCTGAAACCGCCCACTATCACCCTCTGATTACCTGTGCGCCCGTCGTACCCATGGGTGCGCCACTCTCCTAACGATCAGAGGATACAAAGATGAGAGATCCCAGACGACCCCGCCTCTCGCGCCTGTGCCTCGCGCTCCTATGCGCAATTCTGACGACGCCAATCGTGTTATTCGCCGCAGGCAACCATGCCCCAGGTATCCATAGCAACGGCCATGGTAAAGGCAAGCCCGACTCTCATGGCATGAGTGGGAATCAACATATGGAGAACATGCATGGCGGCGAAGGCCATGCACACGACAACTGGGTGCAGCCGCCAGAACCATACATTTCCATGTCAAGTCGCATCTGGGGAGATCACCAAGCAATTGAGCGTGGTAAACGACTCTATACGGACAATTGCCAAGTCTGTCACGGCAATGATGGGCGCGGCTCTGGCTTGGCCTCCCAGGGGCTGGAACATCGCGCTGCGAACCTGACCCAACACCTCCACTCACGCTATGACGACAACGACGGGTATCTCTTCTGGCGTATTTCGAAAGGTGGCACCGTTGAACCGTTCAAATCACAAAAATCTTCCATGCCAGCCTTCGAGGAAACGCTGACAGAGCAGCAGCGCTGGGACATCTTGGCCTACGTCCATGACGTCTACCACCGTGGTTTTGTCGAAGACCTTGCCAAGGAACAAGTGCCTTCTAGTACCCATCAGGGTAGTCGAGAAATGCACCAAACCCAGGCTGATCCAAAGAGCGCACAATAGAAGATGACGAGCAAAAACTGTCCTTACGATCAAGCACGTGCACGATCAGCAACCCTCTCTTTATTGGGATTGAACTAGTTAAATAATAGGGTATCCTCGGTGACAATTTTGTCACGGAGGTGGCTGATGTCGCGTCTGTCATTGATATTAGTGTTCGTGGTGGTTTCGGCGCTGCCTATTCAGGTAGCCATGGCCCACAAGGCCAAAAAGAACGCCGAGGTTTTCATTGAAAACCTTGAAGATGGTGCGGTCGTTCAAGGCCCAGTCCATGTCCGGTTTGGTGCCCGTTACATTGAAATCGCTCCGATCGGAGTCAATGTGCATCGTTCAGGTCATCATCACTTGCTTGTAAACGTGCCTGAACCGAAGTCGATGGATGATCTCATCCCGTTTGATGACAACCACCTGCATTACATGAACGGCGAGAAAGAGGCAGTGATCGATCTTCCCCCCGGTGAACACACCCTGCAGCTGATTCTCGGCGACGAGGAGCACCAACCATGGGGCGAAAACCTGGTCTCGAAACGCATCACAATTCGAGTCGAGGAAGAGGCTTGGGGCAGCAGGCATCAAACCAGAGACTAGTCTCTCACGCGAGACCCCTGGCACCTGCAGAAGTACCTGACGGCGACCTCATCACGTCGCAAACACCTGACCCAGGTCTGCGAACGCCTTGAACTCGAGCGCGTTACCGCAGGGATCGAGCAGGAACATCGTCGCCTGCTCGCCCGGCTGGTCCTTGAAGCGCACGTAGGGCTCGATGACGAATTCGATGGAGGCTGCCCGGAGCTTCTCCGCCAGCGCCTTCCAGCTCTCCATGTCCAGGATCACGCCGAAGTGGCGGACAGGAACGTCCTTGCCGTCGACCGCCGAGGTCTTTCGGTGACCCGCCTCTTCGGGCGCGAGGTGGGCGACCACCTGGTGACCGAAGAAGTCGAAGTCGACCCAGCTGTCCGAACTGCGCCCCTCAGGGCAGCCGAGCAGGCCACCGTAGAAGGCGCGTGCCTTGGCAAGGTCGGTGACGGGAATGGCGAGGTGGAATAGAGGCGCCTGAGCCATCAGAAGCGGGCCGTGTCGAACCTGGGCCGGTGAGCTTACCGCACTCCTGAGCGTTGAATGAGGGGGGGGTGCGGGGCAGGCCATGCCCACCTCCGCACCCCTCGAGGTCACCTCCAGTTGCTCAATAGGCCGGCGCCGCCGCCTCGTAGCGCAGGCCGCTGCCGGCTGCCTGCTCCTTGATCGTCCGGTAGAGCTTGTCGTCGAGGGAATCCTCGGCGCCCCCCTCGGCCTCGATTCTGTCGCGCAGGTAGCTGCTGCGTGCATCGGCAAGCGCGTCGATGCGCTGCTGCAACGCCTGGCGCTGCTCGGCCTTTTTCGCGATCTCGGCCTTGACCTCGGCCGGGGCCATCGCCTGCATCGGCTCGGGAAGCAGCGATGGGGCGAGTGCGTCGACATCGACACGGCCGCTCGCCACCTCCTCGATCAGCTCGCCGTCGCCGAAGGCGTTGGCCTTGCCGCTCTCGGAGGCGTTGAAGGTCGCGCGGCGTGCACGTGACTCGACCGTGGCCAGGGTATGCAGCTTGGTCGAGGCATCGACCTTCTTCTGCTTCTCGGCGCGCTCGGTCTCGCTGCCGTAATAGAGCCGTGTGGCGTCGAGTTCCTCCGACAGCTTGGCCAGCTCGCGGTCGTAGG
>JAACFL010000300.1 GCA_009937385.1 Gammaproteobacteria bacterium
GACCGCCGAACAGCATTTCCGTGCCGCCATGCACCTCGAGCCCGACTACCAGAAGGCCCACCACAACCTCGCGCTGGTGTTGCACCTCGGTGGCAACGAGGAAGATGCTCTCGAGGCGGTCGACGCCGCGCTGCGGCTCGATCCGGGATCGCGCGAGTCGCTGCTGCTCAAGGGCGTCATCCTCGACGGCCTGGGGCGGAGCGACGAGGCCGCCGCGATCAGCGCACGTGCCGCGGCCCTCCCCGCGAACGACTGGTCCGAGCGGGCGGGAGTGCGCTGAGCGTCATTTCGCGTTCGGGAAGAAGAGCTGCTGCCCACCGAGCGTGTAGGTGGCGATCGCGGCCTGGCCCTCGGCACCGAGGATCCAGTCGATGAACGCCTGGCCCTCCACCGCCTTCACCCTCGGGTGCCTGTCCGGGTCGACGAGGATCACGCCGTACTGGTTGAACAGGTCGTCGGAACCCTCCACGGCGATCACGTAGTCGCCCTTGTTCTTGAAGCTGATCCAGGTGCCGCGATCGGTCAACGCGTAGGCGCCCATGCCAACGGCGACGTTCAACGTCGCGCCCATGCCGGAGCCGGTCTCGCGGTACCAGGACCCGCTGGCGGACGCGACGTCGACCCCGGCCCTCTGCCACAGCGCGACCTCCTTCTTGTGGGTGCCGGAGTTGTCCCCGCGCGATGCGAACGGCACCCCGGCATCGGCGATCATCCTCAGCGCGGCTGCTGTGTCCTTCATGCCATTGACCTTCGCCGGGTCGGTCGGCGGACCGACGACAATGAAGTCGTTGTACATCACGTCGAAGCGCTCGACGCCGTAGCCCTCCGCGACGAACGCCTCCTCGGCCGACCTGGCATGCACCAGCAGCACGTCCCCGTCACCGTTCTGCGCGTTCTTGATCGCCTGCCCGGTGCCGACCGCCACGACGTGGACCGTAATGCCGCTCTTCTCGGTGAAGATCGGCAGCAGGTGATCGTAGAGGCCGGAGTTCGCGGTCGAGGTCGTCGACTGCAGGATGATCGATTTCTCCACGGCCAGGGCCGTGGCGGAAGTCACCAGCAACGCCAGGATCGGGATGAGCCAGCGTCTGCAGTTCATGGTGGAATCTCCGTTGAATGATGCGGCTGTCAGAGGACCAGGCGCCCAGCGAGGTAATCCCGAGCTGCGCTCGATGCGGGTTCGTTGAAGAAGGTGGCGGCGGCCGTGTGCTCCATCAGGCGGCCGCGGTGCAGGAACACCACGTCGTCGGCAAGACGCCGCGCCTGGCCGATGTCGTGGGTCACGAAGACGACCTTGGTGCCCAGCTGGCGCGCCTCGTCCACCAGCGACTCGATGGTCGCCACCGACGCCGGATCGAGACTCGCGGTCGGCTCGTCCATCAGCAGCACCTCGGGTTCGAGCGCAAGCGAGCGCGCCATCGCCAGACGCTGCTGCTCACCGCCCGACAGCCGCCGCGCCGGCCGTTCGGCGACGTCGGCGAGGCCGACGTGCTCGAGCCAGTGCATCGCCGTTTGATGTCGTTCTCCGGGCCTGAGCCGCAACACGAACTCGACATTGGCCCGCACCGAGCGACGCAGCAGCACCGGACGCTGGAAGACCAGCGCCTGGCGACTGCGCACCGCCTGGTCGACAACTGCCCCGTTCCAGCGCAGGCGACCGGCGCCCGCCCCGTTGGGCCCCATGACCACGGTGACGCCCGGGTCCTCGAGTCGCAGGTCGATGGCGTCGATCAACCGCGCGCCCCGCACCTCGTAACCGAGCCCCTCCACCGCGAGCGGCAACAGCCGGGGCATCGTTTCGGCGAGGTTCGCGCTCATCGCGGGCGCCTCAGGCGTAGGCCTGCCGGGCCGCGCTGGCGCGCAGGCCCATCACCGCGGCGTTGACGCTCAGTGCCATCGTGATCAGCACGATGCCGAGCGCGAGTGCCAGCGCCAGGTCGCCCTTGGAGGTCTCGAGAGCGATCGCGGTCGTCATCACCCGGGTGAGGTGGGCGATGTTGCCGCCGACGATGATCACCGCACCGACCTCGGCGATGGCGCGACCGAAGCCGGCCAGTGCGACGGTCAGCAGGCTGTAACGTGCATCCCATAGCAGCGCCGCAACCGCGATGTGCGGCGGCAGGCACAGCGACCGGAACTGCTCATCGTACTCGTCGTGCAGCTGCTCGAGCACCTCGCGCGACAGCGCTGCGACGATCGGCGTGATCAGGATCGACTGGGCGATGATCATCGCCGTCGGCGTGTAGAGCAGCTGCAGCCAGCCGAACGGCCCGGCATTCGACAGCATCAGGTAGACCAGCAAGCCGACGACGACCGGGGGCAGTCCCATCAGCGCATTGAGCAGCACGATCAGCGCGTGGCGTCCGGGGAAATGGCCCATCGCAACGGCCGCGCCGAGCGGCAGGCCGAGCGCACAGGAGATCAGCACCGCACTCAGGCTGACGCGCAAAGAGAGGCCGATGATCTCGAGCAGGTCCGCGTCAGCGGCGAGCACGAGGCCGAAGGCAAGGCTGAACGACTCGGCAAAATCCTGCATGTCGGGCGATCCGGTCGCGATGAAGCGAAACCAAAGGGACTGTGTTATTTTTCATATACTAGATCAATACCGTAAATAATGCATAATTACGTAATTAAATGCATAGATATAAGACGGGTATTCGATCGTTGCGGTTCGCTGGATCCCGGACCGGTGCCCATTGCCGTCACGGCGCCCAACTGCAACCATCCCCACAGCGACGCTCACCACGGCCATCGACACGCACATGACCCAGGCATCCGATGAATTCCTGACCACGCGCGAACTCGCCGACCTGCTGCGCATCAAGGAGCGCAAGGTCTACGAGCTCGCCG